>JBFZEN010000404.1:0-6359 GCA_041306805.1 bacterium | reverse complement strand
AGCGGCCGCTTGAACAGCCTGGAATCGTGCCTGTTCCAGCCAATCACCTCGTCGTCGGCGTCGATGATGGTGAGCTCCATGGGCAGCGTTTCATAAACGGCTTTCAATACCGGTTCGCTCAATCGATCAATCATGCTTCCTCACCTTTCCGTCGGACGGACCCTGAATCTGGAGGACAGCCCTGTCCAGCCTCCTTAAAACGGGGTCTTTTCCGATCACTTCCATGACCTCAAACAGCCCGGGACTGGCCCCCCGCCCCGTGACTGCGAGGCGCAGGGCGTGTATCAGCTTGCCCGCGGGAACGCCGATTTCAAGGGCGGTTTCACGGACACTCTTCTCAATGGAATCGGTTTTCCATTCAGAAATGTTTTTCAGGCTGATCATGACGCTTTCAATCCAAATATGGACGGACGCGTCCGGCCAGTGGGCCTGGACGGCCGCCGTATCATAGCCGGCGGGATCCGAGAAAAAATAACCGCTCGATTCGACAAAATCGGTCAGCCTTTTCGCCCTGGGCCTGAAAAGACGGATGCAGCCTTTCAGTTTCCTGTTTTCCTCGTCCGTCCCATCGGGCTTCTTTCCGATCAGGCCGCTTTCCATGAACCGGGCGGCCAGCTTATTGAAAAGGGCGTCGCCGTCCATTTTCTGTATGTATTGCGCATTCATCCAGTCCAGTTTTTTTTCGTCGAACACGGCCGCATTTCTCGAAATCGCGTCCAGGGAGAAATTCCCCGCCATGAATTCCATATCCATGATTTCCCTGTCTTCTCCCGGGGACCATCCCAGCAGGGCCAGCATGTTCACCAGCGCCTCGGGAAGATAACCGGCCTTGTCGAATTCTTCGACCGAGGTGGCTCCGTGCCTTTTGGACAGCCGCTTCTTATCGGCCCCCAGGATCATGGGAACGTGAGCGAATTCAGGCACGTCCCAGCCGAAGGCCCTATACAGCAGAACCTGCTTGGGCGTGTTCGAAAGGTGGTCGTCGCCCCTGATGACATGCGTGATGCCCATGTCGTGGTCGTCCGCCACAACCGCCACCTGGTATACGGGCTGGCCGTCGGATCGCAGAAGGATAAAATCGTCGATCTCGCGGTTCAGTACCGTCACATCGCCCCTGACGCGGTCCCTGAAGGCGGTTTCCCCCTCAGGAATCCTGATGCGGACCGCTTTGGGTACGCCGCAACGCAGTTTTTCGGCCACTTCGCTTTTTGACAGGTTCAGGCAGGCGCGGTCATACTTGTATTCGGCTCCGGCCGCGCCGCGTTTTTTTTCAAGCTCTTCGGGAGCGCAGAAACAGTGATAGGCCTTTCCCGAATTCAGAAGTTCGTTGCACAGGGAACGATGGCGCTCCGTTCTGGACGATTGGAAAACGGGTTGTTCATCCCACGCCAGGCCAAGCCACGACAGGCTGCGGAATATCGCCGCCGTCATGGCAGGATCGGAACGCATCCTGTCGGTGTCTTCGATTCTCAGAAGGAAGGCTCCCTGATGGTGTCTGGCAAACAGGAAATTGAAAAGGGCCGTCCGAGCCCCGCCGATATGCAGATGGCCCGTCGGGCTGGGGGCGAACCGTACGCGTACGGGGGCTGATTTTAAAGATGCGGGCATCGATCCATACTCGGCTTAAAATTGAATGGAACAAAAAAATCCAATGGAAAGGACATTGGATTTCATGCTCCCGGGGGCCGTACGGCATTCCCGTTCCGGTTGAACACGGTTCAAATGCGTCGGTGAGCGTATCTTCGAGCCGACCGGGAAGGTTGCTGTTGCTTGATTCTCAAACTTGCGGAGAGGCAGGGATTCGAACCCTGGGTTCCGCTTTTAGGCAGAACAACCGCTTAGCAGGCGGTTGCCTTCAGCCATCTCGGCCACCTCTCCAGAAAAATCTCCCTCTTTCTGGCTTCCGTTCTCGTCTGATATTCTTCTTTAAACACTAGAACAAAAGGTCTTCGTGACTTGGTCGATCGTACCTTCCCTGCGTTGTGGGAAGCCAGTCGTTTGTTAAAATCTCCGCTTAACCCCGTGTATAGATGATTATCCACCTGAATTCTGATTACATACGCATAATAGGCCATACTGCGGAGAGCGGGAGACTCGAACTCCCAAGGGCTTGCGCCCGTCGGTTTTCAAGACCGATGCCTTACCAATTAGGTCTAGCTCTCCTAAAGTAACGTCGATTTTTCCCGCCGCAGCGGGACCTTGCCAATTGGGCCCAGCTCTCCTTTTAAGCATTTTAATATACAAAATCGTCCGCCACAAATCAATTAAAATGATGGCATTTCACGCATCGATCCGGCCTAACATTTTCGCTCCAAAGCCGAGGATGGCCAGAAATACGGCCATATTCAGACCAGCGGCCAACATGAACAGAATCACGAAGCCGTGACCGGAACCGGAGACGAAACGGGAAACCCCCATGTAGACGGCGGCGGCGCACAGCGCGTTCATCGCCATGTGAACCGGCACATTGAGATTCTGTTTTACGGCCTTGTAGGCGTTGTCCCAGTTCAATTTCGGAAAAATGAGGTCGAGAAGAACTCCGTTCATTGCAGAAAAAATAACACCCAGAAAACCGAGAATAAGGCTCCGGCCCAGCAGAAAGACGGGTATCTTGAACATGAAAACCGCCACCGGAATAAACAGCAGGCAGGTGACGCACCCCATGAAAGCCGCCGCCGCGGCTTTGGCCACTATCTGGACCCCGAACGGAACGGGAATGGTTTTCATGATGAAAAGCTGTTTTCCCTCGCGGGAGATCGCGGTCGAGGCGATGGCGTTCAGGGCCGTGACCACCATGCCCAACCCCAGCGATACGGCCAGAACGGGATTGGTGAACCGCCCGACGGGAAGCAGCAAAAATATATTCGAAATGGCGGCTGATCCCCGACCCACCATCAATAAAAGCAGAAACGGCCATAGAAAGGTCATCACAATGCAGTTCATAAAATAAGTGGAATCTCGGAAGAGAATCGTCATGTCTTTCATCCAGACCGCGGCGAAGGCCGGTCGTTTCTTCCTCATGAACGCGATGGAAACACGGGAGTCTGAAACGGAGCGCGTGCGTCGGCCGGCGGATGTCTGGACTCCCCTGAAATAAAGGCGTTCGCCCGCCGCGAGAAACAGTGCCACGGCCGTTCCGGTGACGCACAGAAAGAGGAAGGCCCAGCCCCATCCTTCGGGTTTTCCGCAGAAGAGGACGGCCTTGACCGCGAAAGACATGCCGGGGAGATAACCGGCCAGGCCCTGCAGCGCCATGAAACGGCCCGAAGCCAGCATTTGCGAAATGCGCTCAGGACTGTCCGGAATGACCGCGTTTTTCTGGAGGAGATAGTTCAGGGCGAGCATGAAAACCAGCATGACGGTTCCCGCAATCTTGCCGAACCGGTCGCGGTTTCGCATGAGGTTCGTGAACCGCATGACCGCCATGACCACGATGGAGGCTGCGGCCAGGGGAATGACGGGAAGGGCCAGGAATATGAGTCCGGCCATGGGCGCATAGGCGATCCCCGGCCGCATCCGAAGGCCGTATGCGGCGAGCAGGGGCAGAAGAAAAAGCAGCACGATGAAATAGTCGTAAACCAGGGCGGCGGCGAATTTTGAAGAAAGAATGGAGGATGGACGCAGCGGCATGGAGAGCAGGATGTCGACGTCCTCGGCGAAATAAAAAACCGACAGCACGTTCAGCAGGCCGAACATGAAAACGGCGACCCCGACGATTGAAAAACCGATCAACAGCACCAGTCCGTGAAGATGGGCCGATGCCAGGCTGCCGATCAGCCTGTAGCAGAAGACTCCGGTCTGGAGGATGAGCGGGAAAAAAGCCAGCGCCACCAAGGTCGCGAACAGCAGCGCTTTTGCCTTTTTATGCCTGCCCGACGCGAACGGGGCCCTCGCATTCCGGACCAAGACGCGTGTCAGCGACCACCACTTACGCATTTCCGGTCATTTCCAGGAACAGGCTCTCGAGGGAAGCATCCTTCTGCAATTTGGATTTCATGTCTTTCATGTCCCCAATAAAAAGAAGCCGGCCTTTGTGAATGACGGCCACACGGTCGCACAGCCGCTCGGCCACGTCCAACACGTGTGTCGAAAAGAACACCGTGCGCTTCCGCCCGGCGTAATCACGCAGAATTTCCTTCAGGCGGAATGCCGATTTGGGGTCGAGACCGGTGAGCGGCTCATCGAGAACGAAGACCTCGGGATCATGCAGCAATGCCCCGATCAGAACGATTTTCTGGCGCATGCCGTGCGAATACTGCTGCAGGGTTTCCTCCATGGACCCGGACAATTCAAACGTCTCGGCCAGCCTGGCCGCGCGTTCGCGCCGCTCGCCCGCCGTGACGCCGTACATGTCGGCCATGAAATTCAGGTATTCGCGGCCCTTGAGTTTCAGGAAAAGGTCGGGGCTGTCGGGCACATAGCCCATGATCTTTTTCGCCTGGAGCGGCTGCGACTGGATGTCAAGGCCGTTGACGGTGATCGAACCCGAATCGGGCCTGAGAACGCCCATCACCAGTTTAATCGTGGTGGTTTTTCCGGCTCCATTCGGCCCGAGAAACCCCACGATTTCACCGTCGGGGACTTCCAGGGTCAAGCCGTCGACCGCCTTGACTTTTCCATCGTAGGTTTTTCTGATATTTTGAATTCTGATCATGATTGTCCTTATCAAAGACGGGATGCGGACCTGAACGGATGGTCCCTATGAATCCAGCCCGCGCTGATCCCTGTCCATCCGCTCAATTTGCGCGGCATGTCATTTGATTTTGGTTCTTTTCTCCACCCTGGCCCAGGTGTCTTTCAGCGTCACGGTGCGGTTGAACACGGGAGCGCCTTCCCGTGTGTCCGGATCCGCGTAAAAATATCCCATCCGTTCGAACTGGCACCGGAATCCGGCCGGAACACGCTTCAACGCCGGTTCCAGATAACATGGTTTCAGAACCTCGAGCGACTTGGCGTTCAGGTACGATTTGAAATCCATCCCATCCGGAACGTCGTTCAGGTCCTCCCTGGTGAACAAAGCGTCGTACAGGCGCACTTCCGCAGGAACGGCCTGATCCGCCGAAACCCAGTGCAGGGTCGCCTTCACCTTGCGTCCGTCGGGGGAATCGCCGCCCCGGGTTTTTTCGTCGTACGTGCAATGGATTTCCGTTACCTCTCCCGTTTTCGGATTTTTGACCACGCCCGTGCATTTGATGAAATAGGCGTACCTGAGCCTGACTTCGGCGCCCGGAGAAAGCCGGTAATACTTGGGCGGGGGCACTTCGCGGAAATCGTCCTGTTCGATATAGAGCACGCGCGAAAAAGGCACCCCCCTTATACCCGCCTGGGGATTCTCGGGATTGTTGACGGCGTCGAGCATCTCGACCTGGCCGTTTGGATAATTGTCGATCACGACCCTGAGCGGGCGCAGTACGGCCATATATCGCGGGGCGCTGCGGTTCAATTCCTCGCGCAGGCAATGCTCGAGCAGAGCGACGTCCACCATGCTGTCTCGCTTGGCCACGCCGATGCGGTCCGCGAAATCGCGGATGGATTCGGGCGTATAGCCGCGGCGCCGCAGGCCCGATATCGTGGGCATGCGCGGATCGTCCCATCCCCCGACGAATCCGCCTTCCACAAGCTCGAGCAGTTTGCGCTTGCTCATGACCGTATAATTCAGGTTCAGCCGCGCGAACTCGATCTGCCGCGGGTGGTAAACGCCGAGCTGATCGAGAAACCAGTCGTACAACGGCCTGTGGTCCTCGAATTCGAGCGTGCATATGGAATGGGTGATTGTTTCGATGGAATCCTCGAGTCCGTGCGCCCAGTCGTACATCGGGTAGAGGCACCACGCGTCGCCCGTACGGTGGTGCGGCGCATGGAGAATGCGGTACATCACGGGATCGCGCAGGTTGAGGTTCGGCGAGGCCATGTCGATTTTGGCGCGCAACACGCGCGAACCGTCCGGGAATTCGCCTTTTTTCATTCCGGTGAAAAGGTTGAGGTTTTCCTCGACGGACCGGTTGCGGAAAGGGCTCTCTTTTCCCGGCGCCGTCAGCGTGCCCCGGTGCTGCCTGATTTCGTCGGCGTTCAGGTCGTCCACGTAAGCCTTTCCCGCCTGGATGAGCTGAACGGCCCAGTCGTACATCCGGCCGAAATAATCGGACGCGTAATAGAGGTGTTCACCCCAGTCCCATCCGAGCCAGCGGACATCCTCGATGATGGACGCGACGTACTCGCTTTCCTCCTTGGTGGGATTGGTGTCGTCGAAACGCAGGTGCGTCCTGCCTCCGAATTCCCTGGCAAGACCGAAGTTCAGGCATATGGACTTGGCATGGCCGATGTGCAGGTAGCCGTTGGGTTCCGGAGGGAAGCGGGTG
>JBFZEN010000403.1:0-3727 GCA_041306805.1 bacterium | reverse complement strand
TCTTGGATGCGGCCTCCTGCCAGATCTGGTTCAGGGCGTCGCTGGCCGACTTGATATCGGTGAGGTTCGAGCCTTTGAGGGCCTCCTTCACCCGACCTACCGCGGCCTCCAGCTTGCCTTTGGCGTCGGCATCGATCTTGTCGCCGTACTCCTTGACGTTCTTCTCCGTCTGGTAAGCCAGCTGGTCCGCCGAATTGCGGATGTCCACCTCCTCGCGTTTTTTCTTGTCGTCGGAGGCGTTCGCTTTCGCTTCGTTCACCATCTTCTCGATCTCCTCCTTGGTGAGCCCGCTGGAGGCCTCGATGCGGATGGATTGTTCCTTGTTCGTGGCCTTGTCCTTGGCCGTGACGCTCAGGATGCCGTTCGCGTCGATGTCGAAGGTGACCTCGATCTGCGGAATGCCGCGCGGAGCCGGCGGAATGCCGTCGAGGTGGAACTTGCCGATGGTCTTGTTGTACAGGGCCATCTCCCGCTCGCCCTGCAGCACGTGGATCTCCACGCTGGGCTGGCTGTCGGACGCCGTCGAGAAAATCTCGCTCCGCTTCGTGGGAATGGTCGTATTCTTTTCGATGAGCTTGGTGAACACGCCGCCCAGCGTCTCTATGCCCAGCGACAGCGGGGTCACGTCGAGCAGCAGCACGTCCTTGACGTCGCCGCCGAGCACGCCGCCCTGGATGGCTGCGCCTATGGCCACCACTTCGTCGGGATTCACACCCTTGTGCGGTTCCTTCTTGAATATGTCGCGGACGATTTCCTGCACCTTGGGAACGCGCGTCATGCCGCCCACCAGAACCACCTCGTCGATTTCGGAGGCGGTCATTCCGGCGTCTTTCAGGGCGGTGACGCAGGGATCGATGGTGCGCTGGAACAGGTCGTCGCAGAGTTTCTCGAACTGGGCCCGCGTCAGCACGGTGTTGAGGTGCTTCGGCCCCGTGTCGGTGGCCGTGATGAAGGGCAGGTTGATTTCGGTCTGCGCCGTGGATGACAGTTCGATTTTGGCCTTTTCGGCGGCTTCCTTGAGTCTCTGCAGCGCCATGGGGTCCTTGGACAGATCCACGCGCTCGGTTTTCTTGAATTCGGCCACCAGCCAGTCGATGACGCGTTTGTCGAAGTCGTCGCCGCCCAGGTGCGTGTCGCCGTTGGTCGACTTGACTTCGAAAACGCCGTCGCCGATTTCGAGTACGGAGATGTCGAACGTGCCCCCGCCCAGGTCGTACACGGCGATCTTTTCGTTCTTCTTTTTATCGAGCCCGTAGGCCAGGGCCGCGGCCGTGGGTTCGTTGATGATGCGCTTCACGTCGAGGCCGGCGATCACGCCCGCCTCTTTCGTGGCCTGGCGCTGGCTGTCGTTGAAGTACGCGGGCACCGTGATGACCGCCTCGGTCACTTTCTGCCCGAGATAGTCTTCGGCGGTCTGCTTCATTTTCTGCAGAATCATGGCCGAGATCTCAGGGGGAGAATACTCGTTGTCGCCGATTCTCACACGCGCCACGTCGTTCTGTCCGTGTATGACCTTGTAGGCCACCTCCGAGATCTCGCGTCCGACTTCGTTGAACATGCGCCCCATGAAACGCTTGATCGAGTATACCGTGTTGATCGGATTGGTGATGGCCTGCCGTTTGGCCGGCGCGCCCACGAGCCGTTCGCCCGTCTTGGTGAAGCCGACCACGGACGGTGTGGTGCGGGCCCCCTCCGAATTGGGGATGACGACGGGCTCCCCCCCTTCGAGCACAGCCACGCATGAATTGGTCGTTCCCAGGTCGATTCCGATGATTTTTCCCATGTGTATATTCCTCCGATTATGATTTTTCTTTTTTATATCCGACAATCAATCATTCCTTTTTTTCCCCCGAAGGGGGACCCGAAGGGGGAGACGCGGGTTTGCTCTCTCGACTGTTTTCTTTACTCTCTTTACTCTCTTTGCTTTCTTTGCTTCCTTTGCTTTCACTGCTTCCCTTGTCTTTTTTGTCGTCTTTTTTCAAAGCCGGCCTTTTCGTTCCCTTGTCGGATTCCTTCTTTTTGTAATCGGTGATGTAAAATCCCGACCCCTTGAAAATGAGCCCGACGCCCGAACTGATCAGCCGCTTCACTTTCCCGCCGCATTGCGGACAGGTTTTAAGGGCCTCGTCTTTGATGGACTGCAACGCCTCGAATTTGTTTCCGCATTTCTCGCATTGGTACTCGTATGTCGGCATTCGTCTTTCCTTTCCTATTTCAAGAAGGGGACAAGGGATTCAACCGGACGGAGGCGTATCATGCGAACACAGCGGGCGGGATGCACCAAAGATCCGCTGCCATCCGTACTCCATCCTATTGTTGTTTGGTGACCCGCGAAATCCACTCCTTCTCTTCCTCGGTCGGCTTTTCCGGAAAGCGTATCTTCACCTTCACGAACTGGTTTGCCTTCTTTCCGTTGCATTCCCCGCCCATGCCGGGGATGCGGAACACCGTGTCGTTTTGCGTTCCCCTGGGTATTTTCAGGTTGACTTTCTTTCCCGAGGGGGTCCTGACGCGGACCGTGGAACCCAGGGCCGCCTGAGCGAGGCCCAGTTCGACCTCGCAATACACGTCATCGCCGCGTCGCTCGAAGAAACGATGCGGTTCGATGCGCACCGTGACGATCAGGTCTCCGGGCGGTTTTCCGGATCCCTGCCCCGCCAGCCTGATCTGCTCGCCGTCATGTATGCCGGCTGGAATGGTCACGGAATAGGTCACTCCGCCATGGGCCTGCCCGCTGCCTTCGCATTGCCGGCAAGGTTCGCTCATGATCGTGCCTTTTCCATAACACCTTGAACAGGGCCTGCTGATGCCGAACGCGCCGTGTCCCAGCGTGACCGTTCCCATTCCCCTGCAGGAGGGGCAGACTGTCTTTTTCGAGCCGGGCGCCGCCCCCGAACCCGCGCAGGCATGGCAGTTTTTTTCCTTCATGACCGTGAATCGGGTCTTCCCGCCGCCCGCGGACAGCTCGAATGGAATGGACAGCGTTGCGTTTAAATCGCCCCTGCCCGCGCGGCCGGCCCCTTCAAAACCGGGTTCGCCGTGATCAAAAAACTGTGAAAACAGGTCGCCCAGCCCGCCGAACAGGTTGAAACCCTCGAATGAAGCGCCGCGCCCGTTTCCGGCATTCCTGAACTGGCCGAAATCGAAGTTGCCCTGTTCGTACCCGCCTCCGGACGTCCCCATGCCGGGTCCGCCGAAGCCGTACTTCCGCATCTGGTCGTACTGCTGGCGTTTCTTCGGATCGCTCAGAACGTCGTACGCCTCCGAGACTTCCTTGAACCGCTCTTCGGCCTGTTTGTTGTTGGGGTTGGCGTCGGGATGGCATTGCTTGGCCAGTTTGCGGTATGACTTCTTGATATCCTCAATACCGGCTCCTTCGTTCACACCCAGAATGTCGTAGTAGTTCTTCGCCTTCATTGGGCATCATCACCCGCCTTCTCCTCGGTCTTTCCGACTTTTACCCTGCTGGGCCTCAACAGCCTTTCGCCGATTTTATAGCCTTTCTGCCATTCCTCCAGCACCATTCCGGCCTTCTCGGGCTCGGTCGGTTCGACGCCCACCGCTTCATGCACTTCGGGATCGAATTGACGGCCCGCCGATTCGATTTCCTGCAGACCCCGGTCCTTCAAAGCCTTTTGGAATTTTTGATGGATCAGCCTGATGCCCTCGATGTCGATCTGCTTTTCTTTTTCATGCAGCTTGAGCAGCCGATCCATGTCGTCCAGCA
>JBFZEN010000402.1:0-2563 GCA_041306805.1 bacterium | reverse complement strand
CCGATATACGACGATGCCGGAGAGAAAGCCGAAGGCGACCGCCTGCGGAAATTCGTCGGACTTGGGTAGATGACACGTGTACTCCCCATCTGTGGACCCCCGGTGGACACGGTGCAGGATTAATACAGGAAATGACGCCGATATGCGTTCAGGTGTCGCATGGGTCGGTGACGAAGGGATTTGGAGTGCGGCTGGTGCGTAGAACATCCTTGGCAGTCATAATGACGGCATTCGCGATTGGCCTTCCGGCTGAAGGCAGTGAGAACGATGAATTCGACTGGGCCTGGACAGGCAGGAAGTTCGTGTTCCTGGGCGTAGACAAATGCGATCATCTGGACATGGAGACCGGGGAATGGAATGCCGTCGAATGGATACCGATTGCAAAGAAAGATAACGACCCGAAAGAAAAAGAGATTCGGCCGTGTTTCAAAATGGCGGCAACATCCCAATACAGCGTGGGCGTGGCTTTCCATGACGGGAAAGAGGGCATGGCAATCTTCAATCTCGACCTCAGGAAGAACGAATGGAGCTCCGTCTGCAGTTTCAAGACGCCGGAAGGCTGGGCTGATATTGACCTGCCCCGAAGAAGAATCGCCGCATTGAATTTCAACGGCAAATACTGGACTCTGCTTCTGATCCCGCCGCCCGCAAAGATGAATACGGTGAAAGCCGGCGAAACCGAGATAAGGATTCCTGGTCTGCCTGCCGCCGGCCCTTCCGGGACAAGGCCGCGCGTACCTGGTGTCGACGCAGCAATCTATTTCACCGACAGCACCATGTTCTGGTGGGGATACGCAGGAAAATCCAATCCGGGATATCTGTGGATCACCGACCTCGACAAGTGGGAAAGCCTCGAGAAAGTCCCGCCGGCCGATGAAGACCGTCCTTTCGGCGGTCCGACGCCGCGAGCCGGCTTCAGGCACTGTTTCACCGGATCCGACGTGTACGTTTTCGGAGGGACCCTGGCGTGGTCCTCGGCCATAGGGATTCCCGGTGCCCATCCGGGATTCTGCTGGTCCGAAAAGACCAGGAAGTGGAGGCTGCTTCCCACCAAAGGCGCGCCTGCCTCCTCAAGTAGACCGGGCGTCTGCTGGACAGGCAAGGAAGTCTTCGTGTTCGAAGGCGGAAAGGGCGGCGGGCTGTTCAATCCGGAGAAATGGGAATGGCTTGCGATTTCGTCCGAGAACAGCCCTGATTGGGCGGTCGATCCGATTTGCTTCTGGAGCGGCAGGGAGGCCGTGCTTTTCTCCAGGGACGGCTCGCACGGCGCGGCATACAACCCTGCAGCCGACACCTGGCGTTCTGTAGGAGGCATACCGGGGAAATGAGGGTCGATTCCTCCGGGATGTGAAACGGGGGCTTACAGCGGTCGCAATCCTGGATATCCCTTTATTGACGCGGAAGATGCATTGACGGTCCCATCAACGGGATTGCCATCGGCTGACCTTTAGGCAATCCCTCTCTTCGTGCCCGATTGGTTTCGCGCCGGAGCGGTTTACCGGAAGGCGTGCGTTCCTCAGGTGATTCATGGTATGGCAACCGGAAAACCCCATACACAGATGGAAGCAGGGGGGCGATTTCTATTTCTGGAAGTATATCGATAACACGAGAAACTATCCTGGGTGGCATTTCATGGTGGAATCACTCTGCCAGAGTAGCCTGGCCAGCCTTGCGTCGGGAATGATCCAGGGAAATAAAACCATTCATAGGACGCTCAAGGTAGAGCTTCCGACTGCCAATGCTCTTCGTGTTCCGAACAACGAGTATGGAAAGGCTCGTTGGGTTTCTCCTTCCAGGCTTCGCCTTGTGTTCAACTCCGAATCATCCGAAGCATGGTCAATTTCCTTTGAACGCGATCTGGCTGTATGGGAAGTTGGCAGTGTATATATGAAATCTCTCTCCGAAGCCCTGGCTGATCCGATCGCATATTTCGATGTAAGTTTTGGCGGCGACCCACAGTTATGGTTCTGGGGAATTGTCTAGCGCGTCATGGCATTATCGTCCGATTGGTTCCCGGAGGTTGGTTTCGGCTCTCCTAAAGAATGTGTGGGTGACTTTTTTTGTCGCAAACTGCCTTGGAAAAGGGATTTGCAATGCGGCTGGCCAACCCGGCTCTCCCGACTCCAATGAGGGTTTTTGGATCCAGGATTTGATGGTTTTTCCAACACTAGAATCTGCGGTTACCTCCGGCGGGGCGACGCTCACCAGAAAGCATTAAGGGGCGCCCCCCTGCCGCTTCCTTCGCCGCGTCGCGAACCTCCGGTTCGATTGGTATCTCTTTTCCGGGAGTTGTACCGCCTTTTGGGTTTCGGGCTGCCCATCGAAATCCTGCCCGCAATATCATGTCGATGTCCGGGGCGAAACCAGCGCGCCCTTGCCATGCGCCCGGTCGGGCACGGAATCCGTCGATTCTGAAGAGGAAAGGGAGGGGACGTCGTCCGATGGAACCGGGCACGCCGCTTTCGCATGGTATCTTCGGCGGCGCGGCGTAGGATCGCGGCGGGGGGCAGGACAGGGGAGTCGTAACATTTGTAATGCAAATATGATACGGCAGTGCCACGAG
>JBFZEN010000401.1:0-3610 GCA_041306805.1 bacterium | reverse complement strand
GGCATGGCTACTCCGATTGGGAAATTTTATATCCGATTTTGCGCAGGAACAATTGACGCTGTCGAACGGCTTCGTCGTCCTCGACCCCCAAAGGCGTCTGGCCGTCCACCACACCGAGAATGGCATTGCCCTGATCCGTTTTTCCCACGATGACCTGGGCCTGATTGGATGTCGCGCAAAAAATGCGGCACACTTCCGGAACCTGCCTCAACACGGGAAGAATGTTGATGGGAAACGCGTTTTTCAGGAAGAGTACGAAAGCATGCCCCGATCCGATCGCCAGCGCGTTTTCGGAGGCCAGTTCCTTCATGCCGCCGTCCGTACCGCTGGTGCGCACCAGTCTCGGCCCGGACGCTTCGCAGAATGCCAGGCCGAACAGGATTCCCGGCACGGTCTGAACCATGGCCTCATGGATGTCCTCGACCGTTTTGATGAAATGGGCCTGTCCCAGAATAAAATTGATGTCATCCGGTTTTCGGATGCGGATGATTTGTATCTCCACGCTTCCCCTCCCGACTGATCGCGGGTAAAACGCCCTTTTCTCAGGACGCATCCTTGTCGTGACGGTCCTTCGGTTCCATCTGTTTGGTTTCTCCGGATCCTTCCTTGGTTGCGTCCTTGAACTCGCGGATGCCGCGCCCCAATCCCCTGGCCAATTCGGGAATACGCTTGGCGCCGAACAAGAGAAGTACCACGAGAAGAAGGAGCAGCACTTCAGGCAAACCGATATTTCCGAACATGATCACAATCCTCCTGTTGTAAAACGAATTCAGGGACGATTCTCATCGTCCAGCATTTTTTTCACTTCGTCGCGGGCATTCTGGGTGGCCCGTTGAAATTCCCGGTAACCCTTTCCCAGCTTCCGCGCCATTTCGGGAAGCTGTTTGCTTCCGAACAGCAGCAGCACGATCAGCAGAATAACGATGATTTCAGAAAAACCGACTGAGCCGAACACGTCGCAGACCCCGCGTTTAATCGTTCCTTTTCATTAAAAAGAAAAACTCGGTCCATCCGGATTCGCCTCGTGCGATGGAGGCGGTCCATTGGACGATATGGGTCAGAATGAACATGCACAACAGGGGAAACATGGTTTTTTCAGGGAACACGGCGATCAGCAGCACGGCTGCCAGAATTCCAATCGACAGCGTCTTTTTCCACAACCCCTCGTCAAAAATGATCCTCGGCCAGCGGTAAGGCAGCGTGCTCATCATCAAAAGCGACAATGCGAAAATCAAGACCATCCATTCGGGAACGCCGGGATTCAGGCCGATGTTGTTCTCAAAAAGCCAGAAGGATGCCAGCGTGATGGCGGCGATCGGAATGGTCAATCCGATGTACAGGTGTTTTTCCTCGTGGGCATTCTGCGAATTGAACCTGGCCAGACGGTAGGCTCCGGCAAAAACGAAAATCGAGCAGATGAGTATACCGACCCAGTCCAGGGACTGCAGGATCCCCACATAGGCCAAAACACCCGGTGCGATTCCGAACGAAACCATGTCCGAAAGGGAATCCAGCTCAAATCCAAACCGCGACTGCATTCCGGTCAACCGGGCCACCTTGCCGTCCAGGGCGTCGCAAAGGGCCGACAGAATGATCAGAAAGGCGGCAAAATGCAGACTGCCATCGATCGACTTGATGATGGACAGGAATCCCAAAAACAGGTTGAAAAAAGTGAAAACGCTCGGGATCATTTTTTTCCTACTGGGCATGTACGAATTCTCCTATGATGGTTTGTCCGGCTTTGACGTGTTCGCCGATCCGGATATCGACCCGGACGGATGCAGGGAAAACCAGCTCCGCCCGGGAACCGAACTTGATCATTCCAAAACGCTCCCCCCGTTGAACCGCTTCACCCTGTTTCAGCCGGCAGACAATGCGCCTTGCCAAAATGCCGGCGATCTGTTTCATTTCGACGAATCCCCACGGCGACCGGATGCCGATCACCATCTGCTCGTTTTCGGCTCCGGCCTCGACATGGTAGGCGCGCAGGAAGCGGCCTTTTTTATATTCGAGGCGTTCCACCTTGCCCGCCACGGGAATGCGGTTCACATGAACGTCCCATACCGACATAAAGATGGCCACCTTTTTCGCAGGTCCGCCGATGGAAGGGGGGCCGGGAATCTCGCTCAACTCCACTATCTTTCCGTCCGCCGGCGAAAGAATGGCCCTTTCGCCTGCGGGCGCATGTCTTTCAGGATCGCGGAAAAAATACAGGGTAAAGGCCGAAACAGCCAGCGTGAGCGCGGCGAGCACCGCAAAACAGCGCCATGATGACGCCCTCCACAGAAAAAGCAAGACGAAAAACAGGGCGGCTTCACAGCCTATCATTCTCCACGCGTCCCTGGACAAGAACCCTCCTAGGGTTGAATTCCGATTTGTTCGAAAAGACCGGGATACGATTTGGCCGCGTTCCCGCGGTCAAGACGGTACCGGTTCACGTCGATTTCCCCGTCCTGAACGGCCCAGAGCCGGCAGCGGTCGAGCGTCAGCTCGTCTCCGATAAGAATTCCCCTGTCGGTACGGCCGAATCGAAGCAGAAAATCGGCCAGAACGAGGTTCCGCCTCTCAAAGAACGACTTAAGCACGGCGTTGGTTTTCCTGGAAATCTGGACCAGCTCGGCGATCTCGAATTCTTTGGCCAGCGCAAACGAGATCGCGTGGTCTGCCCCAATGAGCGGATTGTGCAGCCTGGGATTTTTCCAGTACAGTTCGATGACGGGAGAATCCAGCGGTTTGCCCTTGTCGGTTCCGTATCGTTTCGAAAAATTCGACGAGCCGAAATTCCAGACGACCACTTCCAGGGGAAACATGTCCATTTTCTGGACGACGATCTCGTTCGTCTTGACAGGCTGAACGAAATGGGTGGCGATGTGGTAATTCTCAAGAAGACGGAAGAGGGCGGTCGAAACGGCGGCCGCGTAGCGCCCCTTGTTTTTGACAGGAATGGTATCTCCGCCGTCGTAAAAGTGGACGTCGTCCTTGAATGACAGAATCAGGTTGTCTTCACCCTGCGTGGCGTACACCCGTTTGGTTTTTCCGTCATGAAGCACTTTTCCTTTTCGCAGTTCCAAGATCGCCCTCCTGATCAATTTTGAACGAATGGATGAGGAGTAGTCAATTTCATGGAAGCAGACCCGCTCTCTGAAAAATACGGTTCACGTTTCGAAGCTGAGCATGAATGTCAAAGCAGCCCTGGAGTTCCTTGTCCGAAAGCCGGCTGCGGATGTCCGCGTCTTGTTCCACGGCCGATTTGAAATCCTGTCCGGTTTTCCAGCATTCCATGGAAACGCGCTGGACCCTTTTGTAGGCGTCTTCACGCGTTAATCCGCCTCGGATCAGGGCGAGCAGAACGGATTGCGAGAAAAAAAGCCCCTTCGTCTTCTCCATGTTGCCGGCCATGTTCTGGGGATAGACAAGAAGCGCGTCGATCAATCCGGTCGTTTTACGCAGCAGGTAGTAAAGAATCATGGTGCTGTCGGGCAGAATCATGCGTTCGACTGAAGAGTGGGAAATGTCCCTTTCATGCCACAGAGCCACGTTTTCCATTCCGGCGAGGGCGTTGGAACGGACGATCCGGGCCAGGCCGCATATTCTCTCGCAGACGAGATCT
>JBFZEN010000400.1:0-5267 GCA_041306805.1 bacterium | reverse complement strand
CAGATCGATTTCAATCCCGGACGATTGAAAGACAGGATCAGCACCGGCGTGCGTTCGGCCGGACGCATCGTTTATTCGCTGCAGGCCAGGCGGAACGTCGAGCGCCTGATCAAAGACACCCGGCCCGAGATCGCGCATTTGCACATGATAGACCACCAGCTTTCCCCGTCCATTCTTCCGGCCTTCAGAAAAGCGGGAATTCCCGTGGTGCAGACCGTGCACACGTTCAAGGCCGTATGCCCGAGTTACCGGCTGTTCATCATGCACAAAAAAAGAATATGCGAAAAGTGCATACACGGGGCGTTTTACCACGCGGTGGTCGAACGCTGCCACAAACAGTCGCTGTCGGCCAGCGCCCTTCTGGCCTTCGAAGCCTCGGTGCACGCCGCCTTCCGCTTTTACAAAAGGGACATCGATCTCTTTCTGGTGCCCAGCGCCTTCATGGGGAAAAAAATGGCCGAGGGCGGATACGATCCCTCGAAGATACGGCACCTGCCCTATACCATCGGCATGGACGGCTATCCCGTGCAATTCGATTCGGACGGTTACTACGTTTATTACGGGCGGCTCTCCGAAGAGAAGGGAATCGAAACCCTGATTCGCGCCGTGGACGCCGACGATCCGCGACGGTTGAAAATCATCGGAGACGGGCCCATGCGTTTGCAGCTGCAGGCTCTGGCGCGGAGCAGGGGGCTGCTAAATGTGGAATTCACCGGTTCCCTGGGCGGAAAGGCATTGCAGAAGCAGGTATTGGGGGCCGAATTCGTTGTGGTTCCTTCCGAATGGTACGAAAATTCGCCGCTGGTGATTTACGAGGCGTTTACCATGGGCAAACCCGTGGTGGGGGCGCGCATCGGCGGCATTCCCGAACTGATCGAACACGGAAAAGACGGTTTTCTTTTCGAAGCGGGGAATTCCGGGGACTTGCGCAAGGCCATCCGGATTTTTTTCGATCATCCCGGCCTGGCTTCGCGCATGGGGCGCGCAGCCCGGATCAAGGCCGAAAAAACGTTCAACCCCGAAATCCATTACGATCGATTGATGCGATTGTATGATGATGCATTTATATCCAGGAGACGAAATGAAGCGGAATGATTGTCGACGCGTGATCCTTATGGCTGGAATCGCCCTCATGGCCTGGTCGTTGCCGGTGCGGGCCGGCAACACCGTGTTTGAGGCGAAAAAGCAGATCTATCTCGATACCGAAGGCTCCACCTTGCGGTATTATCATGAAAAAACGTGGGCCTGGCTCGAGAAGATCAAACTGGGCAAGATTGATCCCTACACCTACAAGGTCGCGGACGTCGACGGTGTGCAAAAAAACCTCATTGACGTGCTTCACAACATCATCCGCTGCTGGGGAACGATGTGGACGCAGGAGGGGTATTCGCCCTACGACACGGCGTGGCGTTTCGGAGAATGGTACACGAGCGTCACCGAAATCTGGATTCTTCTCAGGTACAGCGACTGCATCTATCCGGCCGACAAGCAATTTCTCACCACGGTGTACAACAATTACATCCGCGAAAAGGATTTCAGCGCCGGAAGCGAGAACAGCCGCCTGAACGACATGGTCGGCCGGTACCTGTGGGCGCAGTACCACAAGGACGCCCAGGTTCAATGGTCATATGATCCGCCGGTGAACGACAACATCAAGTCATTTGCCTGGAACGGAAAAACCTACGTTCCGGGGAGCACCTATTCCACCTATGAATTGTCGCGTGACTGGCTGTTTTTCGAAATGGAAGAATGGGTCAGAAGCGGGAACGCCGAACTCGACAGCCCGTGCTACACGTGGCTGTTCATCCTCGCGTTTACCGCGGTCTACGAACACTCGACGGATCCCGTCATGAAACAGAAAGCCAAGATGACGCTCGATTTTCTGCACCTGGAATCGGTTGTCGATTTCAGCGCCAACCAGTGGGGAGGGGCGATGGGCCGGACGTACACCAACGTGATTTACGCGGGTGATTCACGGTACTACTGGGACCTTTTCTGGGACACGATTCCGTCGTCCCACGATCCCTCGATGGCGGTGCTGGTATCGAGCTACCGGATTCCCGACATCATCTATGACATCGGGGATTTGAGCGACGAGCCCGATAATTATTATCACGTCAACATGGAATACAACATCAACATCGTGAACGCCCCGGGCTCGGGCAAGTGGAATTACGTCACCAAGTTCTACAATCTCGGCGGACGGATCGGAAACGGGTGGCAGCTCAACATCAAGTCCACGGATCCCACCTACAGCAAGAAGCGTCCCGGCGTGCCCTTCCGCATGTGGATCAACGATTTCGGCTCCACGGCCGAAGAAATATCGAACCCCGTATCGTACGAGGCCTATTCCACCATGGGCAATTTCGGATACCAGTATAAGAACATCATGTTTGTCCGGGGCGCCGTGACCCATTGTGCGATCGGCGGAAACGCGTGGGACAAGCATGAAACCATCGCTCCGTGGGAATTCTATCAGGAAGGCCGGACCATGATCGCGGTGCAGAACCGCGCGTACGAAGAGCGCACCTCGGGCATGGAGGTGGCTATCGAAGGCGTCGATTACACGTCGTTCGATGCGTTCAAGACGGCCGTGCAGAGTTACGCGGGCGTGGACAATTACAACTTCACCTCGACCAAGGGAGACATGGTCACCTATTCCAAACTGGCCAGCGGTGATTATTCGGCCTTCGTGAAAAAGAAGGGCGAAACGGCCTTCACCGCCGTCTGGCCCTTCCCCTTCCAGCGCATCCAGACGCAGGACTGGCGGGGCCAGTACATGGTCCGGTGGTCCAACAACAGGATGACGCTGAACAAACACGGCAGCCAGGTCGTGTACGATTTTGAAAACTGGACCATCACCGAATCGGCCGCCGGACTCGACACGGAGTCGCCGGCCACGCCGACCGGCGTGGTGGTCAAGAGCAAATAGCCGCGGTTCCGGGATCGCCGATGCGTAAAATCCGGCTGGTCTTCGTCGTCAACGGTTTCGCCATCGGCGGCGGCGAGAAAAAGCTTCTGGAACTGGTCGAACAGATACAGAAATTCCACGCCGACGGTTTCAGGGTGACCGTGTGCAGCGTCGGCCAGGGGGGGCCCCTCGAGTCCGCGTTCCGGAAAACCGGGGCGCGCACCGTCGTCTTCCGGAAAAAGGGGAAATACGACGTGTCGCTGGTCTGGAAGGTGGCGGGGTTGCTCAGAAAGGAAAGGGCGGATCTCGTTCAGACGACGCTTTTTTACGCGGATGTGATCGGAACCCTGGCTGCGAAACTGGCGGGCGTGCGCCGCGTGGTCTCGTGGGAGGCCGTCACCCAGCCCTATGCCGTGAAGCACATGGCGGCGTACAGGCTGGCCGCCAAGGGTTTTTCATGTTCGGTGGCGGTTTCGCGCGCCATACAAAAACAGGTCATCGCCAAGCGGCGCGTGCCGCGGTGGAAGACGCGGACCATCCATTACGGCATCGACCTCGACCTGTTCCGCCCGAAGCGGAACACGGGATTGAGGAGGCGTCTGGGCCTGGCGGGCGGTGACATCGCGCTGGGCACGGTGGCCCGCTTCACGCATCAGAAGGGGCACGCTTTTCTTCTTGAAGCGGCGCCCGCGGTGCTGAAGGCCTTTCCTCGCGTTCATTTTATTTTCGCCGGGGACGGCCCGCTGCGCGGAATGCTTCAGGCCCGGGCGGAACAGCTGGGCCTGCGGAACCGCGTCCATTTTCTCGGATTCCGGACGGACGTGCCGGACATGCTGAACGCGTTCGACGCGTTCGTGCTGCCCTCGCTGTACGAGGGCCTGCCCAACGCCGTGCTCGAGGCCATGGCCTGCGGGCTTCCCGTGGTGGCCACGCGCGTGGATGGCACGCCCGAAGCCGTCGTGCACGGGAAATCGGGGCTGCTGGTGGATCCGGCGGACTCCCGCCAGCTGGCGGACGCGCTGATACGCCTGCTCGCGGACGCCAAACTGCGGGGCCGCCTGGGGCGGTCCGCGCGGAATCGGGTCGAAACGCGTTTCGGGCTGGACAAACAGATCGGGGAATTCCTCGAGTTGTACCGGTTGGATATGGACACACGGAGGTTGTAACATGGTCGCATTCAAACGAATCGTCGCCTGCGCCGTCGGGCTGCTCTTGGGCGCTTCGGCCGTTACTACGGCCCAGAACACGAATCCGCCCTATCCGCGGTTCGGCATTTTCACGTTCAGCGGCTCGTACGAGGCCTGTCTCGACATTCTCAAGGATTTCGACATCATCGCCTTTCCGACGAACAACGACATGGCGCGCAAGTACAAGGCGCAGAATCCCGACGTGATTCTTCTGGCCTGCAACGCGGGGCTTATCGAATACGAAACCAATTTTGTCTTTCCCGAGGCATGGTACTACCACGACACCGCCGGCGGCCGGTTCAAGCTGTGGGACGGCTGCTATATGATGAACATCACGTCCTACTGCCCCAAGGTCGATCTGGGCGACGGCAACGGGCCGGTCACGTTTAATGAATGCCAGGTCAACAAGATCGCCAAGAACATCGACCTCAATTACTACGACGGCATCTTCCACGATTGGTGGTGGAATACGCCCGGATACGACGCCCGGATGGGCGGAGACCTGAATTCGAACGGAATCGTCGACAAGAACGAATGGGGGGGCGCCGATTCGGTGAACGCGGCCTGGTGGCGGGGGCTTCTCGACTTCCATGCCAAGGAATACGCCATCCCCAGACTGAAATACGTCGTGGTGCAGCTCGGGGGGGCGGGCATTTGGCCCTACGTGAACGGTTCCTGCTTCGAGGACTGGCCCCTGTACAACGGGCCCTTCGACTACTGGCGCACACGGTACAACGACTCGATCACCGGCTACGACACCTACGGATCGCCGCTCGCAAAACAGCCCCGCCTCATGATGCTTGACGCGTCGCACCGGTTTTTCAACTACGCATATCCGGCGACCCCCTACAAGAACAATTACCGTGCCGTCCGTTACTCCCTCGGCGCGGCGCTTCTGACCTCGTCCTATTTCTTCGTGGACGAGGGCAATGACCTGGGGCACCACGGCAACGTGCACATCTACGACGAATTCGAGGCCAAGGGGAAATTGGGATATCCGAGAAGCGATATGATCATGCTTCCGGGCAAGTCGAAGGCCGGCGTGAATTTCGCGACCGGCGTCTGGGTGCGCTTTTTCGATTACGGCGTTTCCCTCGTCAACGCTTCGGGCATCACCCAGACCATCTCGTCGGCCGAACTGGCCGCGCTCGACCCCGTCGCAGGAAGCC
>JBFZEN010000399.1:0-12709 GCA_041306805.1 bacterium | reverse complement strand
TCGATCCGGTCTTCTCAAACCTCGAAGTGACGGGCACCTCCTCCTCGAACCGCGTCAGCGGCATGCCCGGCCGTCAATCGTCCGTCAAAGACATCGTGTACACGCTCAGGCCAAAGACCCTCGGCATGGCCTACATCGATCCCGCCACTCTCTCATACACCGACACGAAAACCGGCCTTGTACAGACACTGCAAACGCGGCGCATGGGCGTCGAGGCCATCGCCCCCGTGCCCGAAAAGGGCGGGGGGGCCGGCGCCTGGTTCCGGGTTTTTTTCGGCATCCTGTTCGCCGCCGGAGCCGTCTTCGGGGGGTGGCTTTTCATCAGGCGGAGAAAGTCGAGATGGACGCAGCAGACGGCGGTTCCAATCCCCATTTTGGAGGAGGATTTTCTGGACCAGCTGAAGTCGTCGGTGGACCTGGCTTCCGCCGACAGGCGGGAATCGTTTTCAGCGCTTTCAAAACTGTTCAAGCGTTACCTGGCCGCGGAATACCATGTGGCCGCGGCGGGCGCCACAACGCCCGACCTGGTTCGCATGCTCGCCGGGCAAGGCGCAGACGAGGGTCTGTTGAGAAAATGCGAATCGATCTTGTCGAAGGCCGATGTAGTGCAGTTTTCGGGAAAGGACGCGGCGCAGCCCGAGCTCGACGAAGCGTACACATTCGTGGAAACGGTCCTGGAATCGCGTCTCGCGGAGGAACGGACGCGCCGGGCGCAGGCCAAAGCGGACGCGGCGGAGGGGAAAAAATCGGGATTTTTCAAATGGCTAAGGAAGAAATAGAACGCGGATCCCGCTTGAGCGGGATCCGCGTTCTATTTCCAAGTGGAGGAAGAATGGACAAGAACATCGAAGCCCTGAACAAGAAGATCGAACAGGAAAGCGTCTTCGTCGAGAAACTGAGGGCGGAAATCCACAAGGTCATCGTGGGGCAGGCGGCCATGGTGGACAGGCTGCTCATCGGCCTTCTGTCGAACGGGCACATCCTTCTCGAGGGCGTTCCCGGGCTGGCCAAGACCATGACGGTGCGCACGCTGTCGTCGGCCATCCAGACGCAGTTCCGGCGCATCCAGTTCACGCCCGATCTGCTGCCGGCGGACCTGGTGGGCACGCTGATCTATGACCAGCACGACGGCAAATTCAAGACCAAGAAAGGCCCCCTGTTCGCCAACATCATTCTCGCGGACGAAATCAACCGGTCGCCGGCCAAGGTGCAGTCGGCCCTGCTCGAGGCCATGCAGGAGCGCACCGTGACCATCGGCGAAAACACATTTCCGCTGGATGATCCGTTTCTCGTGCTCGCCACGCAGAATCCCATCGAGCAGGAAGGCACCTACCCCCTGCCCGAAGCGCAGGTGGACCGGTTCATGCTGAAGCTGTCCGTGGGTTATCCGTCGCGCGAAGAGGAGCTCGAGATCATGCGCCGCATGACCAGGGGAAAAGAACCCCAGGCCGATTCCGTGGTGTCTCCCAAGGACATCATCAAGGCACGTGCCGTTGTGGAAGACATCTATATCGACCCGAAAATAGAGCAGTACATCGTCGACATCGTGTTCGCCACCCGCGAACCCCGGAAGGCGGGCCTGGAGGAACTGGGCGAATTGATCGCCTACGGCGCCTCGCCCAGGGCCTCGATATACCTGGCGAAGGCGTCCAAGGCGCACGCCTTTCTGCAGAAAAGGGGATACGTCACGCCCGAAGACGTCCGCGCCATAGGCATGGACGTGCTGAGACACAGGGTGATCATCACCTACGAAGCCGAGGCCGAGGAAACGACTTCGGAAGACGTGGTGCGGAAAGTACTCAATAAAATCGAAGTGCCGTAAGAGCACAGGTCCGTTTATATCCGTGTCCCGTTATTTCTAAGAATAGAATGATACCAAAAGAAATACTCAAAAAAGTCCGGCAGATCGAAATTTCCACCCGCGGCCTGGTGAACGACGTGTTTTCGGGCGAATACCATTCGGTGTTCAAGGGGCGCGGCATGGATTTTTCGGAAGTCCGCGAATACCAGATCGGCGACGACGTGCGCACCATCGACTGGAACGTGACCGCCCGTCACGGCAAACCCTACGTCAAGGTGTTCGAGGAGGAGCGCGAACTCACCGTCATGCTGCTCGTGGACGCCAGCTCATCGGGAGAATTCGGCACGTTCGAGCAAATGAAGGGCGAAATCGCCGTGGAAATATGCGCGCTGCTGGCGTTTTCGGCCATCAAGAACAACGACAAGGTCGGCCTCATCATCTTCACGGACAAAATCGAAAAATTCATTCCGCCCCGGAAGGGCAAAAGCCACGTGCTCAGGGTGCTGCGCGAACTGCTCTATTTCAAGCCCGAAGACAGAAAGACGAACATCGCCCTGGCGCTCGAATACCTGAACCGCGTCATCCGGAGGCGGAGCGTTGCGTTTCTCGTTTCCGACTTCCTGTCGACGGATTTCGACAAGGCCATGCGCCTGGCCAACAAGAGGCACGACATGGTGGCCCTGCATATCGTGGACCCGCGCGAGCTGGAACTGCCCAATGTGGGCTACCTCGAACTCGAGGACCTGGAAAGCGGCGAGCAGATGCTCGTGAACACCCGAGACGACCGGGTGCGCCGCATTTTCCGCGAAAAAGCGTCCGTCGCCATGCTGAACCAGGAAAAACTGTTCAAACAGATGAACGTCGATTCCATCGTCATCCGGACGGACCGTTCATATGTGGAACCGCTCGTCACGTTTTTCAGGATGCGCGCCAAACGCTTCCATTGATTTCAGGGGAAGCCGTTTCGGCCGGGACCTTTCGTTACCTTGTATCGGGGAATGCATATGAAAAAAAGGATATGGATCATCGCGATTCTTTTCGGGCTGCTGGCGGGCTGCGGCAGGTCCTCCAGGGACGGCGAGAGACTGCGCGAATTCGCCAACGAACTGTACAACCGCGAACTTTACGTCCAGGCCGTGCGCGAATACCAGAATGTCATCGACCATAACGCGGTCCACGGCGAACAGAAGGCCAATATCACTTTTACCATCGGCCAAATCTATTTCGAGAGACTGCACGACTACGAGAACGCCATGGCGGCTTTTCTCAAGCTGAAGTCGCTTTATCCCAAAAGTCCGCTCATTCCGCAGGCCGACCAGCGCATCGTGGCCTGCCTCGAGCGGCTTGAGCGCTCGGCCGACGCCAAACAGGCCCTCGACGAGGCCACGGGCGTGGCTACGGCCGATGGACGGGCCATGCCGGGAAAAATCATCGCCAAAATCGGAGACCGGCCGTTCACGTCGGGAGACCTGGCCTACAAGATCAAACAACTGCCCGCCGCCCTGCAGGACCGGTTCAAGGACAGACAGTCGCGGCTCGAGTTTTTACGGCAGAACCTGGCGACGGAACTGTTCTACGACGCGGCGAAGCGCAAGGGCCTTGAAAACGACAAGGACGTGGTCGAAGCGGCGTTCCAAACCAGAAAAAACATGATGGTGCATAAATACCTGGAGCAGGAAATTTCGGGGCAGATCCGGATTTCCAGCGGCGACGTGCAGACCTATTACAGGGCCAACAGCGACCGGTATGCTGAAAAAGACGCCAAAGGCAAGGTCAAGCGCGTCAAGCCGCTCGAAGAGGTGCAGCAGCAGGCGGCCGAAGATCTGGCGCGCGAAAAACAGATGGAAGCGTACCGGGTGCTGATCGAACGCATGATGACGGCCGAAAAGGTCGTGGTGTACGACGATTTGGTGGAGTAATGCGGCGCATTTCGATTATTTTTTTATTCTGTCTGGCCGCCGGCGCGGCCGCGGCCGCCGAACAGCCGCCGGTGTCGGTCTCGTCCGCGGTCGACAAATCGAAGATCACCATCGGCGACCTGATCCGGTACACCGTTACCGTGGCGCACGACACGTCCGTTCGGGTCGAAATGCCCGGAGCGGGCGCGAACCTGGGCGGGTTCGAAATACGCGGATACCAGGTTGATGAACCCAAAACCCGGAAAGGACGGGTGGTATCGTCGGCCGAATACGTCCTGTCGACTTTTCTCACTGGCGAATACGTCATTCCCCCCCTGACCATAGGCTACGCCGCAGGAGGCGATTCGATCCCGCGCGTCCTTTCGACAGACAAGATCAAGATCACCGTGGAAAGCGTCAAGCCCAGCGAGGCCGGGGACATCAAGGACATCAAACCGCCGCTTGAGATACCACGCGAATGGTGGCGCCTGGCGCGCAATGCCGGCCTGTTCATTTTAGCGCTCGGCCTGGCGCTGGCCGGCGCCGTCGTTGTCCGCAGATGGAAGGAAGGAAAAAGCCTCGTTCCCGTCCGGGCGGAACCGCCGAGGCCTCCGCATGAAATCGCGCTGGAAGCCCTGGGTCTTTTGAGCGATTCCGATCTCCTTGAAAAGGGCGAGACCAAGCGGTTTTATACCGAACTCTCGGAAATCATACGCCGCTACATCGAGGGGCGGTGGTTCGTTCCGGCCATGGAAATGACGACCACGGAGGTGCTGGACAACCTGTCGTCCGCGCCGGTTTCGAAGGATGACTTCTCGCTGTTCCCGCCGTTTTTCGGGGCATGCGACCTGGTGAAGTTCGCCAAGCATGTTCCCATGAAGACGGAACACGACGCGGCCCTGCGCGCGGCTTACGACATCGTGCACAAGACCAAGATCGTCATCGAAGAACCGGTGCAAATTGAAGCAGGGGATAAGGTGTCGGAGAATTGAGTTACACGCTGCAAATTACAAGTTGCCAGTTGAGAGCCGGAAATTTAAAGCCAACAACCTGCAACCTGTAACTTGCAACCAGATGAGGCGTTTAAAGAATGTTTTTCCGTTTCAGCGATCCATGGATTTTGATCCTGCTCGTTGTGGTGCCGCTGCTGGGGTGGTGGCATTTCAGGAAACGCAAGGGCAGGGGCGGCTCCATCCGCTTTTCATCGCTGGGCCTGGTGAGGGACGCGGCCGGCAGCAGCCGGGGGCGGGGAAGACAGGTGTTGTTCTGCATGAACCTGGCCGCGCTGGCGCTGATCATCATCGCCATGGCCAGGCCGCAGTCGGGCCTGAAGGGCGAGGAGGTGCTCACGGAAGGCGTCGACATCGTTCTGACGATGGATCTGTCGACGACCATGCTGGCCGAAGACATCCGTCCCAACCGGGTGGAGGCGATCAAGACCGTGGCGAGGGAGTTTATTCAGGGCCGGAAGAACGACCGCATCGGGCTCGTGGTTTTCGCAGGGGAGGCGTACACGCAATGCCCCCTGACGCTCGATTACGGCATTCTTCTCAGCTTCATGGAACAGATTCACGTGGGGTTGATCGAAGACGGCACGGCCATCGGCATGGGGCTGGCCACATCCGTGAACCGTCTGCGGTCGAGCGAAGCCAAGTCGAAGGTGGTCGTGCTGCTGACCGACGGCCAGAACAACAAGGGCGAAATCGATCCCCTGACCGCGGCCCAGGCGGCCCAGGCCTTCGGCATCAAGGTCTACACGGTGGGTACGGGAACGCGCGGCATGGCGATGTACCCCGTGGACCATCCCATTTTTGGGAGGCGGTATCAGCCCATGCCCGTGAACATCGACGAAGATGTGCTGAAGCGAATCGCGGATCTGACGGGAGGCCGGTATTTCAGGGCCACGGACAGGAAAAGCCTCGGCGCCATTTACCGCGAGATCGACAGAATGGAAAAAACGGAGATCAAGGTCAGGGAATACACCCGGTATTCCGAATTGTTCCACTGGTTCGCCGGGGCCGCTCTGGTGCTGGTGCTCGTCCAGATCGTTTTGGCCCACACGCGGTACCGCAAAATTCCGTGACCTGAAAGGAAGCCGTGTTTCGTTTCGCAACCATGCACGCGTTGGCTTTGCTGGTTCTGGTGCCGGCCCTGGCCGTATTCTTTGTGTATGCGTTCAAAAAGAAAAAGCGCATTCTTTCCCTTTTCGGCAGCCTCGACCTCGTCGGCCGCCTCGCGAGGTCGGTGAGCGTGAGACGGCAGCGGGCCAAGGCCGCGCTGCAGACGGCGGCCGTGCTGTTTCTCGTTCTGGCGCTGGCCCGTCCCCAGTTCGGAACCAAATTGAAAACCGTCCAGCGCGAGGGGCAGGATGTTTTCATCGCGCTCGACGTGTCGCTTTCGATGACGGCCGAGGACATCAAGCCCAACCGCCTCGAGAAAGCCAGGCATGAAATCGGATCGTTCATCGACAAGCTGCGGGGCGACCGGATCGGGCTGATCGCCTTCTCGGGGAAGGCGTTCATTCAATGCCCCCTGACGCTCGATTACGGCGCGGCCAAGATGTTTCTGGACGCGATGACGCCCGATCTCATCCCGGTTCCGGGAACGGCCGTGGCCGAGGCCATTACCAGGGCCGCGGGTTCCTTCGCCGGCCAGGAACGCAAGCATAAAATTTTGATCCTGATCACGGACGGAGAGGACCACGAGGGCGATCCGATCGCGGCGGCCAAGGCCGCCGCCGGGGAGGGCGTGGTGATCGACGCGGTGGGCATCGGCTATTCGCAGGGCGTACCCATTCCCCTGACCGACGAACGCGGCATTCCTGCGGGGTTCAAGAAAGACAGGAACGGCGAAGTGGTGATGACCCGGCTCGACGAAATCACGCTGCAGAAAATCGTTCTCGAGACGGGCGGGAAATACTACCGCGCCACGCCGGGAGAGAACGAGCTGGACAGAATATACAGCGACCTCAAGAAAATGGAGAAAAAAACGCTGTCGTCGAAACAGTTCGCCCAGTACGAAGAGCGGTTTCAGGCCTTTCTCGCCTTCGTCCTGGCCTTTCTGGTTCTCGAGATCGCCGTTCCCGAACGCCGGCGCCTGAAAAAGGAATGGAAAGGCAGGTTTGAATCATGAGACGCGTTTGGCGCTTCATTCTCGTCGCCGCCCTGCTGCCGGGGTGCGCCGCTTTCAGCCAGCCGGGCAGGAAAAAGGTGCATCAGGGCAACAAATTGTACGCCGAAAAAAAGTACGACGCCGCCCTGTCGAAATACACGGACGCGCTTCTGGAAGATCCTGGCTCGAACGTGGCCCGCTTCAACACCGCGAACGCGGCATATAAAAAGAACAACTGGGACAAGGCCCTTGAAGCCTACGGCAAAACGCTGAAAACGGACGACCTGCGGCTTCAATCACAGACCCACTACAATATCGGCAACGCGTTCTACCGGAAGGGGAATTTGGACAGCAGCATTCAGGCCTACGAGCAGGCGTTGAAGCTCAATCCCGACGATCAGGATGCCAAGTACAACCTCGAATTCGTCAGGGCCAAAATCAAGCAAAACGCCCAGCCCCAGAATCAGCAGCAGCAACAACAGCAGCAGCAAAACCAGCCGCAGGATAATCAAGATCAGAAGAAACAGCAGGACAGGCAGAAGCAGCAGGAACAGGAAGATCAGGAAAACCGTCAGTCCCAGCAACGGAAGACTGAAATGTCGAAGGAACAGGCCGAGCAGTTGATGAACGCATTGAACGAAAACCGGAAAAAGGGGAAGCAGGAAAAAGTGCGGGCCGGCGGAGCGGGCGCCGTGGAAAAGGACTGGTAGGCATGACAGCCCATTCGAAGAAGGGATGGATGGTTCTGCTCGCGTTCGGGCTTCTGGCCGGGGCGCACGGGCAGGACCTGTCGATCCGCTCATACGTGGACCGGAACATCATCGCGGTGGGGCAGCAGTTCACCCTGTCGGTCGAGATCACGGGCAAGAACGCGAACAATGCCCCTGACCCGCAGCTTCCGAACATGGAGCCGTTCGCGGGATTTGTGGGCAGCGGTTCCTCTCAGAGCATCAATTTCGTCAACGGCAAAATGTCGGCCAGCCGGACCATCCATTACTACCACATGGCCATGACCGCAGGTAAATTCCAGATCGGTCCGGTGCAGGTGACGAGCGAGGGCAAAAAAATCGAAACCGCCCCCATCGCCATCGAAATCGTCCAGGGCGGCGGAGCGCCCCAGGCGCAGCCGCAGGCCTCGGCCCGGCAGGCCGCGGGTTCCGCCGCGGGCGACGTGTTCATCAGGGCCGCGGCATCGAAAAGACAGGTATTCCAGAACGAGCCCGTAACCGTGAGCTACAAACTGTACACGACGCGCAACATCACATCGGTCGGAAACGTCAAGATGCCGGCGACCGCCGGATTCTGGGCCGAAGATTTCTCCATTCCGCAGGAACCCGTACCGACCACCGAAACCGTCGAGGGTAAAAAGTACACGGTTTTTCTTATCAAGAAAATGGCCCTGTTCGCCATGGGGCCCGGCACCAAGACCATCGAGCCGCTGGTCATGGAATGCGACGTCCAGACGCCCAGGCGCCGTTCGAACGATCCCTTTTCGGACTTTTTCGACGATCCCTTTCTTTCGAACCGTTCGGAGCGCAAGCAGTTGAAGTCCAATTCCGTCGTGGTGCTCGTCAATCCCCTTCCCGAAGAGGGCAAGCCGGCCGGCTTCTCGGGGCTGGTCGGACAGTTCACGATCAGCGGCAAGGCCGACAAGGCCAGCCTGCAGACCAACGAAGCGGTCAGCCTGAAAATCACGGTGAAGGGGCAGGGCAATCTGCGCAGCTTCAAGGAACCGTTCGTGGAGCTGCCGTCCGATTTTGAAACTTATCCGCCAAAAACCACGGAGGCCATCGAGCGGGCGGGTGCGTCCATTTCGGGCAGCCGGACCTTCGAATACGTCATGATCCCCCGCGTGGCCGGAACGCAGACGGTCAAACCGGTCCGTCTTTCGTATTTCGATCCCGCCGAAGGCCGGTATAAAACCGTTCAGACGCCCGAATGGACTTTCGCGGTCGCGCAGGGACAGGGAACGGCCGCATCGGTTCCCATCGGCCTTTCCAAAGAGGAAGTGAAATTGTTGGGCCAGGATATCCGGTTCATCAAGACGGCGAATCCCGAATTCCGCAGAACCGGTTCGGCGTTTACGGGAGCCCCGTGGTTCTGGGCCGTCCTGGCCGCACCCCTTCTGGTTCTGGGCGCCGGCCTGTTGGCACGGAAACATCAGGACAGACTGGAAGGAGACGTGGCCTATGCCCGGAGCCGGGGGGCGTCGCGCGCCGTGCGCAGGCGTTTCGGCCGGGCCCATGCGTCGGCCGGGCCGGGCGCGTCAAAAACGTTTTACGCCGAGGTGGCCAAGGCCATGATGGGTTTTCTCGGAGACAGGCTCAACATCGCCGAGGCCGGCATGATCAGCTCGGACATCCGGGACAGGCTGCGTGAAAAGGGCATTCCCGGTGAAATTACGGCCGAATACTTCAACTGTCTGGACGCGTGCGACAGGGTGCGCTTCTCGCCGTCCGACGCCGGAGAAAGCGAAATGAAGGCGTTTCTGGACAGGGCGGAGAAGGCGGTGACACAAATGGAAAGGGCCCTGCGATGAAGGCGTTTTTTTCAAAAAAACCGGGGATGGTCTCCCTCGTTTGGCTGTGCTGCTTCCTGGCGGCCGTTGCGGGGTGGTCCGCGGACGCCGGCAGGGCTTTTCAGGATGGAAACCGTTTGTATCAGCAGGGATTTTACCGGGAAGCGCTGGCGGGCTACAAATCGATACTCGATTCGGGATACGAGAGCGGTCCCCTGTATTTCAACATGGGCAATTGCTGCTACAAACTTTCGGACATCGGCCGGGCGGTTTTATACTACGAGCGGGCCGGGAGGCTTCTTCCCGGGGATGAGGACATCAAAACCAATCTGGCCATGGCCAATATGGCCGCCGTCGATAAAATAGAATCGCAGGGCGACTTTTTGCCAGTGGCATGGGTGAATGGATTCGTGCACATGATTCCCACAGCCCCGCTTGCCGCCGTGGTGTCGGCGCTGTACGCGGCGGGCTTTCTCCTTTTAACGGCAGGTATTGTTTCACGGAAACGAATGGTGAGGTCGTGGGGCTTCAGGCTGGCCATTGCCGCTTTCGCGGCATTTCTGCTGTTCGGCCTGGCCCTGTTCGGGCAGGAGAGGGCCAGACGCCTGAAAAAGGACGCCGTGATACTGGCCGAAAAGGTGGATGTGAAGGGGGCACCGGGGCCGGATGAGCTGACTGTGTTTTCACTGCACGCCGGCGCCAAGGTCCGCATGGACCAGAAAACCGGGGACTGGGTGGAAATCATCCTGCCGGACAGAAAAGTGGGCTGGGTGCGGAAGGAAGCCCTGGAGGCAATTTAAATCTTGAAAAGATTAAAAGATTAGAAGATTGGATGATTTGAAGATTAAAAGATTTGAAGATTAAAAGATTAAAAGATAGCTGAAGGATAGGCGCCGAAGGCGCCATTTTTTTTATCCGTATCCATTTGTTTATCGCATCGCTGAAAGTCCGCGTCCCATTTTTTCCTTCGGGTTCCTGGCGTCCTTTGCGGTTGATCTTTAAATCGGGCAGTCAAAAGCCCGGTTTAGATTGGACACGTCGAAGAAAATATCTTTGGCGGTCTTTTTGACTGTTCCGACGGGTTCAATTCCCCTCCGCTTGCGGTGCCTATAATTTGAGTTCATTGCGATACCCCGCTGCTTGCGGCGGGGTAGTTCATTCCGCAATTTTCCAGGCGAAACACGAGCCTTCCTTCCTGTCAGGCCTGGCACCGGGCGAGTCGGCCGAGCAGAGACTGCGGGCGTCCGGATCCGCGAAAAGGTACCGGTTTGTCCTTAGCGACATCAGCATCAGGTCTCCCCGAAGCATGTCCTGCCACTGGAATGCCGAAGAATTCCCCTGATCTTCCTTGTCTATCCTTACCTCCGCCATCCCCCCCAATCCGATCACATGGACAAAGCCTTTTCCCGCTTCCGATTCGAGCGCTACTCTGCCTTTTCCGCGGTCCAAAACGCGAAAACGCGAGGCGGGACCCGCGGCCAGGGGATCGGAGGGCGGCACGGGCCGCAGAAACCCTTTCCAGTTCACGAGGACGGTGCTGTCGGCCAGGCTGGAAAGAGTGATCGTTTTTTCATAAGGAATGGGCCGCGTCAGGCCGCGCGGGCGGGGTTCCTGGACCTTAAAATCGTCGAAATCGGCGTGACCGCCCGTGGTCCCGGCCGTATTGTAATTGAACAGGGCGAAGCGGACGCCCTGGAACGTTCTGAGCTGGTAAACCATGATGGTTTCGCCTCCGAGCGGTCTGAAATTCGTCCCGTCCATACTGTAGGCGAAGCCGGCTTTTTCGGCGTCGAAATCGCAATGGGCGCGCAGCCACAAACGGGAGGCGACGGTCTTCTCTTCCGCCTGACGTCCGGTTTGCTGGTCGAACTGACGGACTGTAAATCCGTCCTTGTTTTTCAGGACGCCTATCCAGGCATAGGGAAGGTTGAGCAGGGCCAACCCCGCGACGTCGCCCGATTTCATGCTCTTGACATCCATCTCAACCGTTGCAATGGATTCGGGTCCTATGCCGCGCTGGGTGAGGGAGTTTCGGGCACGCCAGAAATTTTCCGCCGGCAGGGCATGCAGCCGCAGGCATCCTTTTCTTTTGGAAAGGGACCATTTGCCCTCGACGGGCGCATGGTTCCACTGCCAGACGGGCTTGAGTTCGGGCCCCGAAAAATCGTCGCACCGTTCGTATGGGGCTCGGGGCCGCGAATCATGGCCTGTATTGGGCTTGATCCAGGTGCGGGGAGAGCGCGTGAGGTTTCCGGGCAGGCCGAGATAGGGCCAGCCGTCCGTCCATGTCACCGGTGAAAGACAGGTCAGCCGGCCGACGGATTGGTGGTCCATCATCGAGAACCCCCACCATTCCCCCGACTGCACCTGGACGATGCCCCCCTGGTGCAAGGTGACGCAGCCGACGTAGTTTTCCGCGGGCGGCAGCAGGTTGAACGGGGGGCCCTGACTCGTGTTCCGCAGCAACCATCCCGTGCCCATGCCGAGGTTTTCTTCGGAGCTGATCACGTGGATATCGTAGGGGCCTTCCGGCCTGTCGGCGCGCAGGCAGACCTGGTAGCACAAGGGGTCGTAATTCGTGCTGGTGATATAATATTTTCCATCGATCTTGTAGAAGTGGCATCCCTCGCCCGCGCCGCTTCCCCGCTGCACGATCACTTTCTCCGTTCCGGGCCTGACGTCGAGCTTGTCATCCGTCAATTCGGCGAAACGGATTTCATCGTATCCCCACACCACGTAGGTTTTGCCGTCGTCGTCGAAAAGCACCGACAGGTCATGCAGAGACCTTTTCATGGATTTGCGCGTCCAGGGGCCGGAGGGACTGAAGGCCGTGAACAACTGCGTGTTGTGCCGGTTCACGTTCGAGAAAATGTAAAATGTCCCCTTATGGTAACGGAAGCTCGGCGCCCAGATGCCCTGGCCGTACACGTCCTGGCCGTTTTCAAGCCGGAATCCGGGCCCCAGGTCCAGCCGGTCGACGGCGTACCCTTTGAATTCCCAGTTGACGAGGTCCGCGGAGTGCAGAATGGGCAGCCCGGGCATGGCGTGCATGGTGGTGCCGGTCAGGTAATAGTCGTCCCCCACGCGTATCAGGTCGGGGTCGGAGAATTCGTCGTAAAACAGGGGATTTGTAAAGGTGCCGTTTCCGTTGTCCGAAGTCCACGTAGGGTGTTCTCCGCCCGGTTCGGCCGCGGGGATCAGGCAGGGGCGCATCAGGCAGAATGCGAGGCACAGGGCCGGTAAAAGAGCTGTCCGCATTCTTTTGTCCGGACCCATTTGTATCGGGTCATTGATTGTCTTCATGTCGATCGTTCCTTTCGTATTCATCCAAATCGAATATCAATATTCCACGTCCCACGCCCGCGATATCCACGAATTTGG
>JBFZEN010000398.1:0-7442 GCA_041306805.1 bacterium | reverse complement strand
GGCTTGATCGGTTCGGGTTGAAACGGTTTTCAACCGGATGGTGTTCAGTTTCCGCGCATCGATGACGACGGGAACGCGCCTGCGGATGGAATCCAGCGCTTCCTGCCTCGCTTTTCGTTTCCACGCGGGCATCAGGCCGCGGAGCACGTCGGAACGGACCTCCTGGAAATCCGGAGCCCTTTCGCGCGATTTACCGACGCACTGAAAGAAGGCGAAATGCCCGTCGTCCATGGCGAGGGGCCCCGTCCATTGGCCGGCTTCGAGCGGGAATACGCGTTCGGCATGGCGCCCCAGCCCGGAATAGGTGAATTCGCCGATGTCTCCGTTTTGAGCCGCGCTCCATTCGCGGACCGAACGCTCCCGCGCCAATTTTTCGAACGAGATGCCGCGTTGCAGCAAGGTCCGGATGCGCCCGGCTTCCGGACGGTCGTCCAGCACGATTTCACGCAGGTGAATTTTCGGGGGAATGGGGTATCGTTGTATTTCAAGATTGAACCGGGCGCGGAGCGTATCCTCGGGAATGACGACGCCGCCGGAAATCTCCCCTTCCATGCGTGCCAGAAGATAGTCGTCCATTCTTCTTTGAACGGCCGTTCGATGGGCGTCCGAACGGTCCAAACGCGCGTTCTTCGCCTTCGTGAGCATGGCCGAACGGACGACGAGTCCCGCGATGAAATCTTCAAGGGTTTCCCGGTCCCGTATCCAGCGGACCTGCTCCCCCGACGTGAATGCCGCGTGTTTTTGGAATGTCCGGACGGTCCAGACGCCGAGGTCCGAACGCACCAGTTCCTGGCGGCCTGTTTCCCCATCGTCCGCCAATCCGAGACCGTCCGCCGGAGACCATGAGGGAAGGCCGGTTTTCACCCGGATGCGCTTCAGCAATTCCGTGACGGCCGGCCGGTTGAATGAAACATGCAAAGACCGCCTCAACGAATCGGCATGGGCCCGGGCCGCCCGTTTGCTCATTCGAACGCGGCAATACGACGCCAGTTTGGGCCGGCTCTTTGCATATTCGGATTCTGTCAGGAGCGGCATGACCGTCCTCCCTTCGACCTGAAGGATGCTGTATCCCTGTGCCGTCCGTATCGGCTCCGAAATCCGCCCGATGTCGAGCGAGAATGCGGCGTCCTCAAAAGCGGGATCCATTTCATCGGCGGTAAAGGTGCCCAGCGATCCCCCTGTATCGCGCAGCCGGGGATCCTTGAATGACCCTTTGGCCAATTCCTCGAAGGTCGCCCCCCCATGCAGCAAGGAGATCAGCGAATCGGCCCTCGCTCTGGAGGCAGCGTACAGATGACGGGCCTTGACTTTTGTGTTGAGCCTGATGTATGTCGTTTTTAAATCATCTTCGCGAATCCGGATTCGGTTTGTGACGTGATGCTCCGTATAGGCATTCAGCAGTTCCTGAATATCCAGCCTTTCGCTTTCGTGTCTTCCGGCACGGTCTTTTCGGTAACCCCTTCGAACGGCTTCGACGATCAGCAATTCCTCGTCGATCATGCTCTGGAGCATTTTTCCCCTCACTTGTCCGTTGTCGGGCAATCCCAGTTTTTGACCGGTCGATTCGAACCGGGCGGCAAGATCGGAGACGAGCAAAGTACGGTTGCCGACCGCGGCCAGAACGTCCTGTTTCTGCCTTGTGCAATACAAAGGCAGCAGGCACAGAAACGTCAAAAACAGGCTTTTCCCGCAAAATGGAATCCAGCGGCCGGGCGGATGGAGAAACATTTCTCGATAAGTGAACACCATGTTTTTAATTTAATAATAACTTGATCGATACCCAATTGTAAAACCGTTATTAAACCGTGTTATGAAAGTGATATTGCCGTTTGACTGGTTTTATTTTCCAAATTTATTTATCACTTGATTTTTCACCTGATATTTTCTATATTTTAGTTGTTAAAATTAATGATTTCAGCTAATTATGTGTACCGACCGAGAAAAAAAGACGCTGGTTCAGGCCATTTTGCAGAGTACGGATTTCAGAGACTCTACAGTCAATAAAAATCTGCTTCTGTATCTCGTAGATTACAATTTATTAAAAGACACCCCCAAAGAAACCACCATCGCGATAGACGTTTTCGGAAAAGATCCGACTTTCAATTCAAACAAAGATTCGACTGTCCGCTCCCATGTGCACATGCTGCGGAACAAATTGAATCATTATTATAAAACCACGGGAAAAAACGACAAGATACAGCTGGTGATTCCAAAGGGTCATTATAAAATCGAATTCATCTCGCAGAAAAGCCGGCGCGTCCACTTCATCCATCACGCCTGGACTTTCCTGAAAAGCTGGGAAACAGCCGCCATTCTGGTGCTGCTGTTTACCTGCATCACCCTGCTGGCCCGTCAAATCGGCACCCGCCGCGCCGCATCATTCAGGTATTCGTCCATCGGAGTCGATCCCCGTGATGAAATATGGGGACCTTTTTTCGGCAATCAGTATCCCGTGTCCATTATTTTAGGCGATGATTTTCTGTTGGATGAATACAATCCGGAGTTCAAGCGCTACCGCCAGATACGCGATTGGAAAATCGACTCTGAAAACGAATTGACCGATTTCCTGAAATTCTTTCCCAAGGCGAACCTGTGGAAGTCTGAAATCACCGCAATTCCTTTCGGAGGCGTCGACAATCTGATGGATATTCTTCCGATCGTCTACGCGTTCCAGACGGATGCAACCGTTCACATGTCTTCCATGTTTTCCCTGGAAGACATTCGTAACCGCAATATCCTTTACATCGGAGAATTCAAAAATTTACGGATATTGAACAAAATCATTTTCAAGACTCCTGTCCGGTATCAGTACAAACCGGATGAACGCGTGTCTATGCTCAATGACCGCGGCGATACGGTGAATACTTACCGCCGTATTGAAGCCGCGTACGCCCAGGAAAACAAATACAACGTCGATTATTCGCTGCTGATCCGGATTCCCGGTTTCAAGAGGGAGAATCTCTTCTTTATCGTCGGATTCGGATATCCCGGCCGTCTTGAATGCACAAAACTATTGAGGGATCCGAAACGCCGGGCCGAATTGGTCCGCGATATCAAAAAAATCAATCAGACGGTTCCCGAGTATTTCATCGCATTGTTTGAGGTGAAAAGCATCGAAAGAACCGGCTTCAACATCGAACTGAAGCACTTCATGGAAATTTCAAGGGATTTTTTCAATCTGAACGGCGCCCCCTGATATCGATTGTTCGTCCCGCGGCAGACCCCCGTGAATTCCATTTTCCCCAACCTGTCAAATCCCGAACATGCCCGTATCCACCCATTCCATCGACAGAAGAGACCAGAAGTCGAGGGCTTCGTTGTTCAGCACATATTCATAGGGCAGCCATCCATATCCTCCGTCCCCCCAGTTTTTCCCCCATGAATTCCGTATCAGCAGGGCGCCCCGCGTTTTAATCTGGGGGCATTGCGTGTTCTGAATAGCAAGACCGTCGTCGTACCCGACGGCCACCACGGCGTGCCCCCACTCGATTTTCTCGCCCGGACAGCGCCATGGAATTCCGCCCTTCACGTCGCTTTTTTCAAAGGAGCGGCGGCCGAAAAATCCGAACATCGAAGGAATGCCCGCATGCAGATGCCTTTTGACGCTGTCGAGCGCGGCGGGCCTGGGCGCCGGGGCCGAAAGCGGATCGTGGCAGTAGTATTTCAACCCCTCATAGTTCTTCGCCACTGAGTATACGAAGGAAGGAGGCTCCTTGTCGAAACGGCCGACCCGGTACGGCCAGTACTGCTCGTGCGGGATGCCGCACAGGGCGATGGCTCCCATCACGTTGCGTATCCAGGCGCCCGTGTCTCCCGTCACCCCCATCAGGTTCCTGGCGGTTTTATAAACGAAAAGCCTGGAACCGTCAATCCATTTTCCATGGGACCGGCATTCGAAATATTCGGCCACGCCCACGGCGGCGTTGGCCGAGCAGGAACCCAGATCGCCCTGGTCTTCGATTTCCGGGCACCATTCGCGCAAGTCCGCTTTTGAAGGCAGCGTCCGTTTGCGCCCCGGTCTGATTTTCAATTTCCCGACCAGTCCGGCGATCTCGGGATGGTTTTCCGTGTAGTCCCTCAAATCGACGTACGGCGGCAGCCAGCCCGTGCGGACCTTTCCGCCTGTCGCGGCCGATTCGATTTCCGTATTTTCGAATATCATGTTTCCGCTCCTTTTCCGAGATCGTTCAGCGATTCAGAATGGAAATATAACATTTTCTGAATCTAACAATCCGATGAGCGTTTGTCAACTTAATTTATGAAATTGGGCGTTTGGATGAGAAAAAAACAAGATGAAATGAATAAAATCGGCGAATGTTACGTGTTTTCTTGCGTTTGAATATTCATTCAAAGGCGTCGGTTTTCTGTATAAAAATGCCTTCCCCGGCCGGCCTGGACGGAAAAGGCATGATTGCCTTCGATGCGGTGCCCTGGTCGGGAGCGAATCGTTCTACAGGCTCCACCAGTAGGTCGCCTTGAGCATGAAGATATTGTCGGCGCGTGTATCCAGCAGCTGGTCGGCCGATCGATGGAAGGAAAAAGGCTCTTCATAGATGTCGTTCCACCGGCTCTGTGTCCAGACGAAGTACAGCGTCGATCCCGGTTTGAATTCCCATCTCAGCACCGCGTTGCCGCGCAGGGACTTGACATTGAAGTCCGGATTGTCGAAATCGAACGACTCGGCCGGTTCCGCCCCGTCCGGATCGATTTCATACTCCCCGTTGGAGCGGACGATCTGATCTCCCGAATAGGTGCTGAAATCATAGCTGTTGGGGCGGGCCAGTTCCTTGTAATTTTCGTAATCCCCGTGCGACAAAAGGGGCTGCATGAACAGCTGAAGCGACAGTTTCGGATTGAACGTCCAGTTCAGCCTGATATCGGCCTTGATTTCCTTCTGTTTCATTTCCCCGAACACGTAGCGGCGGCCGTAGGTGCGGGTCGCCTGGGTATCGTCGAACGCGCCCACCCACATGGCGTATTCGTCGTTCCACGCCACTCTGGGACCGGCGCTCAGCGAAATATTGCTTCTCGGTTTCCATTGCAGCGAGGCTTCGATAGCTCGGGACCATTCTTTGGGACTGTTCCTGTAAATGTAGCCGAAGGTATTCAGCACGAGGGGTTTCCTGCTGTCTGTGGAGTACCAGACGTCTATTTCCCTGCCCGGAGGATTGAGCGTCAGGGGGCCGCCTCGGGTCCGGAATGCGTTTGTCGTTTTCGGATTGTAGGCGACGGCCCATTCGATGTACATATAGTTCAGAAACTGGATCCAATGGTCCGCCCAGACCCCCTTCCATGTGGTGTGTCCGCCGAAATCCGCGTTCGCGAAGACCGTACCCAGCAGACCGGCCTGCCTGTACCATTTCCCCGGCTTGGTCCAGCGGTACCCGCCGCCCACGTGCGCGTTGATGGCGTCGGCCCGGTTCAGAAAGCCCATGTCGTTCAGGTCGAAACCCGGGCTGATGAATCCGAAGGCCGAATTGAAAACCACGTTGCCCTTCTGCTTGTTGAACACGAACCGGCCCGCCACGCCCTGCAACTCCCTGGCCGAACTGTCCACCTCCACGTGGTCCGCATCCGGGCGCTGGTAATAATGTCTCGAGCTGCGTTGCAGGCTGATCATGCGTTCGGGGGTGCCCGTCACGCGCGAGGCGCCCAGCCATCCGGCCGTCACCCACGTTTTTGCGGTGTCGAGAAAGGTCCAGCCATCGAGGCCGACAACCAGCGCGTTGCCGTTCATGTCGCTCCTGAGCCGCATATCGTCGAACTTCCGCGCCGTCAGCGTCGAGAGAACGCCAATTCCCTGCATGGATTTATTGATCTCTTTCTGTGCACGGAAAACCCCGTAATACGTCATGGGCTCCAATTCGGACTCGAGCGTGTTTCCGTCCAGAGAAAACCGCCCCGTTTCCTTCCGGGTCACGGCGTGCAAGGTGCCGACGTTCCAGTTCCCCGGCAGCTTGCCCGACACCTTGGCCGCGCCGATGATGTTCGCGCCTTCGGGTATGTCGGCGTAATCGTTGTCCGGATGGGAGCCCTGGGGGGCCCGGCCGATCCGGCGGCTGTAGAAGAAGCTCGGACCCGACCAGTTGAACCCCCAGTAATTGGTCGCACCGCCATGTCCGAACTCGAATGTGGATGCGCCTTCGATGAAAAACGGCCGCTTTTCATCGAAATAGGTTTCCACGTCGCCCAGGTTCACGACGGCCGGGTCCACTTCCACCTGCCCGAAATCGGGATTTACCGTCATGTCGAGGGTCAGGTTGCTGCTCAATCCCGCCTTCACGTCAAGGCCAAGGTCTGGCTTGTACTCGGACTTCTTGCGAAACGGATCCGCCGCATCGGGATGCGTGTACGCCGCCTTCAACCGCGTGTACGGAAGGGCCTCGATGTGCCTTGCCGGCTTGATGTTCTCTATCCCGACCAGTTCCGGAAATCGGGACACGAATCCGCTTGAGTTTTTCGGAGTGTAGACCAGGAAATTTTGTTCATTTTTCCTCGAAATGTCCCGCCTGAAATTGATGCCCCAGATGTATTTTTCCTGCCTGCGGAAACGGAGCTGTGAGAAGGGAATGCGCATCTCGGCCGTCCATCCCAGACTGTCGCGGCGGACGCACCCGTCCCAGACGCCGTCCCATGTGTCGTCCGTCCAGTCGTCGTTGTAGCAGACACCGTCGAGCAGGGTCCCGCCGGCGGTCAATCCGAAATAAAAACCGCTGCGGCGGTCATGGTAAGAATCGACGCCCATGAAGAATAAATCCTCGTTATCGTTATTGTCCCGCCGGTTGAGACGCGCCACAATGGAATCGGGTGAGGAATCCCGCATGTCCGCTCCGACGTACAAAGCGTTATCGTCGTACGCGATCCGGACAAACGTGGGTTGGGTGGCCGCGGCCCCTTCGGTCGGCTGCAACTGGAGAAATCCCGTTATCGCGGGCGCCTCTTTCCAGATGGATTCGGACAGAATGCCGTCTACGGCGACGGGCTCCGACAGACGGACGGCCTGGACCGTAATGTCCGCACCGGCGCCTGAGATGCCAGCCGATACACACAGTAAAACGGCAAAACCAACGCGTTTCATGGAAACCTCTCTGGTGACATGGGGTGGTGTTATATGTTGGACGTAAGGGATGAAAAAAAGTTACTCTGGAACGGGAAATAATCCGGTCGCGGCATGGCAATAAAAAAGGGGCGCTCAAGCGCCCCTTTTCAAAGGTCACGGGCCTGGTCGGCTTTGCATCAGAATTTGGAAACGTTCAGGGCGCATTCCTGTTTGAGCTGGTCCATGTAGACCTGAATTTTCGGGATCAGCTCGTTGCGTTTTTTCTGTTGAAGCTGTTTCTGTATTTCGGCACGCTCGGCCGCATCCATGGGTTTGGTGCTCTTTTTCCGGTTGACGATCTTGATGATGTGATAGCCGAATTCGGTTTCGAAAACGTCGCAGA
>JBFZEN010000397.1:0-15885 GCA_041306805.1 bacterium | reverse complement strand
TTCCCGGTTCTGTCGGGTTTTGTTTTTCTGGTGGTGTTTTTTCTGGTTTTGTTCTTCAACGGCAAGAACAAGACCAACTCAGAGCGGATTCAAAATGGGTGGTATCCCGCGCTCGAAATATTCAGGGATTTGCACACTTCCCTGGCGGACATACAGCGGGTCATCCAGGGTTCGGTGACCACCCTCGAGAAGGTGCAACTGCTGAAAGCCGATTCCCTTTCAAACCAGTTTCTGCTCAAGGTGAATATGCTGAAATCGAATCCCGAGATCTCCAGGGATGATGTTTATACGCTCGACACGGATTTCAGGCAGTATTTCACCCTGGCAAGGGACGTCAGCCAGCGCCTGATCGACGGCAGCATGGATGCCGAAACCATCCTTCAGTTGAAGGACATGCAGAACCGGCAAAGACAGCTGCAGAGCCTGATCGAGGGGCACACGCAGCGCCAGCAGGAATTCGTGGCCGGGGCGTTCGGGCGCACCAACAGGAATTTCTCGGTCATGCAGACCCTGATGCTTTCCGTCCTCATTCTGTCGGCTCCGGTGCTGGTTCTCATCGCCATGTTTATCGGCGGCCTGATCACCAGGCCGGTCCGGCAACTGATCGATCGCGTGCAGGACATCGCCCAGGGTGAGGGCGACTTGACCAAGCGGATTGAATTGGACACCCGGGACGAAACCGGAGAACTGGCCGGTGGATTCAACCGGTTCCTGGACCAGCTGCACGACGTCATCGCCCAGGTCAGGGCCAATACCGACCAGGTGGCGACGGCCGCGGATGAGATCAGGCGGACATCGTCGGAACTGGCCGACGGCGCCGAGGAGCAGAACGCGCAGGCAGGAGAAGTGTCGAGCGGGGTTGAGGAGATGACGGCCTCCATACTGCAGAACAGCCAGCACGCCAGCGAGACGGCCCGGATCGCGGAGGAAGCGAGCAGCAAGGCAAAAGAAGGCGCGCAAGCCGTGGCCAGGACGCGCGAGGGCATGGAGGCCATCGTGGGCGCGGCCACGAAGATCGGTGACATCGTGAAATCACTTTCGGGGCGCGCGAACCAGATTGGAGAAATCGTCAGGGTGATCGATGAAATCGCAGACCAGACAAACCTGCTCGCCCTGAACGCGGCCATCGAAGCGGCAAGGGCCGGAGAGCAGGGGCGCGGATTCGCCGTCGTGGCGGATGAAGTGCGGAAGCTTGCGGAACGGACGGCCGTGTCCACCAAGGAAATCGCGGACCGCATTCAGGTGATACAGCTCGAAACAAAAGACGCCGCCGATGCGATGGGGGAAACGCAGACGGTGGTGGGCAAAGGCCGCGAGGCGACCCTGGCGACGGAACGGGTGTTGGAGGAAATCGTGGAGAAGGTCAACCGGGCGATGATGATGATACAGCAGATCGCGGCGGCTTCAGAGGAGCAGAGCTCGGGGACGGAAGAAATCTCGAACAGCGTTCAGGCCATCACCGCGGTGACGAAACAGGCTGCGGTCGGAGCCGAGCGGATGTCGGCCGCGGCCGAGATGTTGGGCTCGCAGACCGAGGCTTTGAAGAAAGCCGTCGGACGATTCAAGTTGAAAGCCTCGCGCTGAAAGCCTTGTGTTCCATCGTTTGACAAGAGGGCGTTCCATGATCAAAAAGGATGAGATAAAAAGAGAAACATTGCAGGTGGTGAGTTTTCGCCTCGGCAGGGAGTCCTTCGGGGTTGATATTTTAAAAATCCGGGAAATCGTCCGGATCCAAAAGGTGGCCAAGGTACCCCAGACGCCGGAGTATGTGGAAGGCATGATCAATCTTCGCGGAAACGTGATTCCCATCCTGAATCTGAGAAAGCGGTTCGGTCTTGAAGAGGTCGAAAGGGATCCGCAGACGCGCATCATCGTGTTCGGAGTGGGCGAGAAAACAATCGGGGTGGTGGTGGACCGGGTGGACAAGGTGCTGCGCCTGCCTCTGGACCAGATCGAACTGCCTCCGGCGGTCGGCGGCAGCCGGGTGAGGGAATACGTGACGGGCGTGGGAAAAACGGGAAACGACCTGATCCTCATTCTCGAAATCGAAAAGGTTCTCACGGACGCCGAAATGGTGACTTTCGAAGAACTCGAAGAAATCCGGGAATCCATGGACGACAGTCAATCCAAAGCGATACCCCGGGGCCGACGCCGGACCGAACGACCATGACCGGCATCTCCGCCCGTTTCACACAAAAGACGGAAACCGTCCCATGGAATCCTTCAGCATGACCCTGGTCAATGACACGGAATTCCAGCAGATCCAGAGGCTGATTTACGACAAGGCTGGAATCCATCTCAGGGACTGCAAGAAAACACTGGTTTCGAACCGGCTTCGGAAAAGGCTGGAAATTCTGGGGCTGGGCAGCTACAAGCGGTATGTCGAATTTCTTGCCCGGAAACCGGAGGGCAGCCGGGAAATCGCCCAGTTCATCAACGCGTTGACGACGAATGAAACCTATTTTTTCAGACACGCCGAACACTTTGATTACCTCGAGAAAACGATTTTGCCTCAGCTGATGACGGGAAAATCGAGACAGTTCAATTCCACAATCCGGATCTGGTGCGCAGCCTGTTCGTCCGGGGAAGAACCTTACACGGTCGCGATGCTGCTTCTGGAAAGGCCGTGGCGTTACCGGGGATGGAGCATCGAGATCGTGGGCTCGGACATCAACAGAAACATGCTTCTCAAAGCCGAAGCCGGGCTGTATTCCGAATACGCGGTGACGAAGATGCCGAAGGCATACAGGCAGAGGTATCTGAATTACGACACGTCCAGCAAGGCATTCCGCCTGAGGGACGACGTCAAATCGCGCGTACGGTTTGTGCACCACAATCTGCTGATCCCGTTCGGTCAAGGCCGGTTCGACGTCATTTTTTGCAGGAACGTCATGATCTATTTCGATGCCGGCAGCAAAAACAAGGTCATTTCAAACCTGTCCAATGATCTGATCGAGGGCGGCACTCTGATCGTGGGATACGCCGAAAGCATGTTGAACCATCCGGACCGGTTCAAATACGTCATGCCGACCGTTTACCGACGAAACGGATAAAGCGCATGGAGACAAGGTCTGAATGAGCATCTTCAATGAATACCAGGGGCTGTTTCTGGAAGAGACGGATGAGCATCTGGTTCTCCTGAACGAGAACCTGCTGGCGCTTGAACACAACCAGGGTGACAAGAAGATCGTGAACACCCTTTTCCGGATTCTGCATACCCTGAAAAGTTCGGCGGCCGCCGTCGGTTATTACAACCTGAGCGACCTGGCGCACCATGCCGAGGACCTCGTCCAAAACATCAAGAACGGCGAGATTGCGGTGAATCCCGGCATCATGGACGTGCTGTTCAGCGTTCTCGACACCGTTCAATTGTACGCCAAGCAGGCCAAAAAGGGATTGGAAGACTCGGTGGACGTCGCGGCGGCCGTGGAGAAGATTCAACTGCTCCATGAATCGGCCGGAATCAGGTCCGCGCCCGATGCCGGGACGCCGAATACGGCACCGGGGCGGGGAATCGTGGCGTTGAGCCAGTACGAGCAGTCGCTCATCGATGAACACCTGCGCCAGGGCAGGAATTGCTTCCTTGTCAGAGTCGAAATCGACCCGTCGGAAAAAACGAAATCGCTGCGGGCGGAACTGGTATTCAACAACCTCATGAAAGCCGGGGAAATCATCCGTATTTTCCCCGACAAGGATGCCATTTTATCCAATTCATTCAACGGTCTATTTTCAGCCGTGGTGGCGACAGGCGAAAGCGACGTTTCCCTGAGGCCGAGGGTGGAGGTGGACCTGCTCAAAACCCTGGTTATCGAGAAAATCATCGATCCAAGCCAGCCCCTCGTTCCCCTGGGGCGGAGTGCCGCCGGTGACGGATTGGAGGGGGGTGCGTCCCGGGCCGCGACGGCTGGTGTGTTCGCCTCGGGCGACACGATACGCGTTCCGGTGAAGAAACTGGACCATTTGATGCAGATGGTCGGGGAATTGGTGGTCGCCAATTCGGGCATGAAACTCCTGGAAAGGCGGGCGCGTCTGAGGGACAGAAACGACGCGCTGGGACTCGAGATGGGCCCGTTGACGGACAAGCTGGTCAAGATCACCGCCGATTTACAGAACAGCGTCATGAAAATGCGCATGCTGCCCATTCACACGGTTTTCGGCCCCCTGCAGCGCATCGTCCGGGACCTTTCAAAAAGGGAGGGCAAGTCCGTTGAATTGGTGATCGATGGGGAAGACACGGAACTGGACAAAAAAGTCATCGACGCCATCGGGGATCCCCTGATGCACATTCTCAGGAACGCCGTGGACCACGCCATCGAATTGCCGGAGGAACGGGAACGCAAGGGGAAGCCCGCACAGGGACGGCTCCTCCTGTCGGCCTCCCAGACGGGCAACCACATCTTCATTTCCGTGCGTGACGACGGACGCGGCATCGACTTGAAAAAAGTCAAGGTAAAAGGCCTGGCCATGGGGATGATCCCGGCCGATGCGGCCGATTCGATCACCGAGGCGGAGCTGCTCAACCTGATCTTCGAACCCGGCTTCAGTACGTCCGACATCGTCAGCGCGGTTTCGGGCCGCGGTGTCGGTCTGGACGTGGTCGCGACGGCCGTCAAGAGTCTCAATGGATCCGTCAAGGTGCAGACGGAATACGGGAAGGGAACGGAATTTCTGATCACGCTTCCGCTGACCCTGGCCATTTCCTCCGTCATCATCGTGGATATCGGAGGAAGCCTTTTCGCCATTCCCATCGCGGACATCCGTGAAACCCTCAAAATAAAGGCGGAACGCATCGAAAACCGGAAATGCATGCGGGCCGTGGTGTTGGAAGACCGCGTGCTTCCCGTGGTGGGGCTTCGCGAGCTGTTCGGGGACGCCTGCTTCGGCGATGGCCGGGTCGATTTGCAGGGCCGCGTCCCCGTCGTTGTGGTTTCATTCAGGGAGAAGGAAATCGGGATTGCCGTGGACGCCATCATCGGGAAACAGGAAATCGTCCTGAAGTCCCTCGAGACCCATTTCAGGTCGGTGCCCGGTCTGTCCGGCGCGGCCGTCCTGGGCGACGGCAGCGTGGTCCTGGTTTTGGACGCCCTGGAGGTGATTCGCGCCCATAAGTTGAAAACGGAATCGAACGAGGGGAAACATTTTCCCGACCCTCCGCCAAACCATTTTGAGGAAGCCCTTCCGCCCGAAACCGTTCCACGGGAATCCGGAGTGGGCCGCGCGAACGGCGCCCTGGACGTTTTTTTCAGGCAGGCTTTCAACAAGGTCGGAGAACACCTGTCGACCCTGACGGGTAAAAGTCTCGTCATGTCCGATTTCAGGCTTGAGGAGACCGTCCTGGAACGGTTCGGCCGCCGGATGGAGGGTCATGTCGAAGACAGCTATTTTGCATCCATCATGAAGATTCCGGACATGTGCTCTGAAGCCGTCCTGCTCATTTCAAAACGTGAAGGCTTGAAACTATACGATTCTCTATCGGGGAAGCGCCCCGGCTCCAGCAGGTCCGTTTCGGACGACGTGGTGGCCGCGATCGGAGAAATCAACAACATCGCGGGCAGTACTCTAGTCAACGAGCTGGCGGAAATCATGAACCATTCCATCCATCCCGCCGCGCCGCTATCCACTTTCGACATGCTTGGTGCCATTTTCCAGGGAATCGTGCTTCAGGAGGAATACATGGACCGGGCCCTGTGGTGCGCGGAAGCCACCCTGCGGGAGAATCAAAGCAGCGGATTCGGGCTCAGGATCATCCTGTTTTTTGATCCTGAAACCGTGCCGGACGCGCTCAACGCCTGAGCCGCGACGGCCATGGAGCATTTCATCCAAATTGCGGAGCTGAAAGTGGCGCCCTCTCCGGACATGCTCAAGACGGTGGTCGGTTCGTGCATCGCCCTCTGCCTGTGGGACGGCGAAGGCAGAAAAGGCGGCATGGTGCACATCATGCTGCCGGTTCGCGGCGCCTCCCAAGACGCATCGGAGGGGAAATACGCCGACACCGCCGTCCCTGCGCTGCTTGACGCCATGAAGCATAAGGGAAGTCCGAAGAGCCGCCTCGTCGCGTCCATCGTGGGCGGGGCCTCGATTTTCGGCAGGCCGTGCAGGACGCTGATGCAGCCTGTGGGCATGCAGAACTACGAATCCGTCAGGAGACTATTACGGGAAAGGTCCATACCCGTGCGCATGGAAGAAGTGGGGGGAACATCCGGCAGGCGTGTCGTTCTCAACTGTACGGACGGCCAGGTATCGGTGACCACGCTTGGAAACGGAAAATGGATGGGCGGGAAAGGCCGGGTGCGGCCGTGAAGCCGATACGCGTGCTGGTGGTCGATGATTCAATCCTGATCCGGAATGTGCTTCAGGACATCATTCGAAGCGACGCCACCTTCGAGGTGGCCGGGGAGGCGTCCAATGGGAAAGCGGCGCTTGATCTGATGCCGAAAGTGCGTCCCGATGTGATCACCCTGGATGTGGAGATGCCGGAGATGAACGGCATTGAAACCCTGAAGCAGATCATGACGCAGGCCCCGACGCCCGTGGTCATGGTCAGTGCCTTCACCGAAGCGGGCGCCGAGCTGACGTTCAAGGCGCTCGACCTGGGCGCCGTTGATTTTATCGCCAAGCCGCATACCGTGTTTTCGAGGAGGCTTCAGGATGTCCGTCAGGATATACTGGCGAAAATCAGGGCGGCCAGCACGGCCCGGGTCCATGCCTGGGATGCCGCTTCCCAGACGGCGTCCGCGTGCGTCCGGCCGAAGCCGGAACGGATAAAAACAGGCGTTCGACTTGGCAAATGCAGCCATATCGTCACCATCGGGGTGTCCACGGGAGGTCCCAAGGCGCTCTCGGAGATCATGCCCCGTTTTCCCTCGGACCTCAATGCCGCCGTGGTCATCGTGCAGCATATGCCCGCCGACTTCACGAGGGCTTTCTCGGTCAGGCTCAACGCGATTTCCTGCATGGAAGTCAAGGAGGCCGAAGCGGGAGACGTCATCGAACCGGGAAAAGCGTACCTGGCGAAAGGCGGCTACCATTTGAAGATCGAGGAGGAAAAATACGCGTTCGTGACCCGGCTCGATCAGAACGAGAAGGTCTCGCTGTTCCGCCCCTCCATCGATGTGCTGATGGAATCCACGGCGGCCTGTTTCCACGACAAAAACGTGGGTGTGATCATGACGGGCATGGGGCACGACGGCGTGGAAGGCATACGAACAATCAAGCATACGGGCGGAACCACGCTGGCCCAAGACCAAGGCACGTCGGCCATCTTCGGAATGAACCGCCTTGCCATCGAATCAGGATTCGTGGATCACGTGCTTCCGCTGGACGACCTCGTTCCCCATATCATCCGGCATTTAAACTGAATGGTTGATATCCGAAAAGGAGAAAAGAAAATGAAAAAGAAGATTTTGGTCGTGGACGACACACGGCTGATGCGCAACATCATCAAAGACGCGCTTCTGGACATGGAAAGCTTCGAGATCTTCGAGGCGGCCGACGGCAAGGAGGCCGTGGATGCGTATTTCAAAAATCGTCCCGATCTCGTGACCATGGACATCACCATGGACCTGAAGGACGGCGTTGAAGCCACCAAGGAGATTCTCAATATAGACCACGACGCCCGCATCATCATGATCACGGCGTTGAGCCAGACAAAACTGCTGCAGGACTGCATCAACGCCGGCGTACGCGATTATGTGGTCAAACCCTTCAGCAAAGACAGGCTTGCCACGGCGGTTCGAAAGGCGATGGTTTGAAACGACGGGAGGCAAACGAATCATCATGAAAGGGAGGTTTCGTTCATGGAACCCAAGCACATCGACGTGCAATTCGTCAAATCTTTTCTGGACTCATTCGAGAGCGTGTTCAACGGCATGTTTCAATGCAAGGTATCGAAGGCCGCGCTCAACCTGTCGCGGGAAAATGAAAAGGACAGCGATGTCATCGTGTTGACGGGCATCTCGGGCGAATACCGCACGGGCATGATCGCCTACAGCATGTCCACCATGACCGCCGAACGGATGATCCGGCATTTCTATTCCGGGGAAATTCTCGTCGAATCGGACAGCGTGGTCTGGGACGGCCTCGGAGAGCTGGTCAACATCATTTCAGGCAACACCCTGTCCACTCTGTGGGAGAAGGATGTGGATTTGCGCATCACGACTCCTTCCATCGTGTCGGGCGATTCGTTCAAGCTGCATTTCATGAGCCAGTCCACCATTACGGCCACCATGCTGTCGCCGTTCGGGGCCATCGACATTGATTTCGCCATCAAGCGCTGCTAGCGCGGCGGGCGGCACCGGTTCCATCGGGGTTTTTGACGGAAAAAACCGCGCGTTTGCCCATCCTTGCAGGAAGACATGCATCAGACATGCCGCATGCAGGCCAGTGGATACCTGCCATATTGATTGATCTCCAAACTCCATGCTTCGCATGGAGTTCTCGATCGTGACCATGTCCCGACAGGCCGCAGGCCTGCGGTCGGAAACCAATCGGCGCTGATGCGCCTTCTTTTGTCATCGGCGCAAGGCCGGAAACAGGCCTTCGGCCGACCCAAAAGCCACCCGCTTCGCGGGCGGTCGTTTACTCGTCCCGGGTCGACGCTCCGCTTTTGCGGCACCCCATGGAATCTTTTCCCGCCGCCTGGAATCCATTGATTTAAACACGGGAATTGAATACATTAACCACACGGGATCGTCCCATCAAGGGATATGTCCCGTCTGGGGACTTGTCCCGTCTAGGGACCAGCACGAAAAGAGGCGCATTTGTTCAAGAAAATTTTATGGATCGGGTGGCTACTCACCATCCCCCTGTTCGCACAGGACAGGCTTTCGCTCGAAAGCCAGCTTCAACAGATACCCGCCGTTTCGAGGACGGTTTTTTCCTTTTGCATCATCGGAGACAGGACGGGCGCGGCGGCCGACAGCTGGGCCATCTTCGACCGGGCTGTGGCTGAAGTGAACGAATTGCGTCCCGATTTCTGCCTGATGGTGGGCGACCTGATCGACGGGGCCCAGGACGCGCCGACGCTCGAGACGCAGTGGGAAGAGGCGGCCGGGCACGCGGCGGCGCTGCGCTCCCCCCTGTTCATGTGCGCAGGCAATCACGACATACCCGGCCGGTCGGGCTATGACCAGTGGACGAAACACGTCGGAAAAACGTATTACGCGTTTGAAGCGATGGGGTGCCGGTTTCTCGTTCTGAACACCGAGGAAGCCCAGGGAACGGGCGGGAGCGGATTCGGGAATGCGCAGCTGGAATTCGCGGAGCGGATTCTGACGTCCGTCCCGAAAGAAGGGCCGCTGTTCGTGCTCATGCACCAACCCGCCTGGTTCGGCAGCGGAACGCTCAAGGCGCAGTGGAACAGGCTTGAGCCGCTTCTTCCACGGGTCAACGTCACCGTCGTTGCGGGCCATCTCCATGCCCTGGCCATGAAAAAACTGGAAGGACGGAACTATCTCATCGTCGGCCCCACGGGGGGCAAGCTCCGGATGGAACGCAATCCGGCCATGGGGCTGGTGCATCACGTGACCCGGGTGACGATGGAAAACGGGAAAAGCTCCATGGTTTTCATCGAGCCGGGGCGGATTTATTCGGAACAGACGGCTCTGGATGCTTATGAACGCTACATGAAGGGACTCCTGCTTCTGCGGGGACAGGGCGCATACTGAATCCATTTCCCGGCCTCGCCGGGTGCGTTCAGGCTCCGTCAGGCAGGTTCCGGCTTCGCCTGGCAGGTCCGAAGCCGCCCCATGGACCGTCCACGAGTCCACCGGCCGCCCCAAAAAGCGCTTGCTCCTTTCCCCTGAAAATCGTACTTTTCATTGACTGTTTCCGACTCGCGGCCGCGGGCAAAGGTGAAAGAGGTCCGTTTGTATCGCGTCGGAGCGCATCCATCTTCTACGGAACCGCCATGGGTGAACCGATCAAGTTAATAGAAAAACCGGAATTAAAAAATCCAATCCTCATCGCGGCCTGGCCCGGCATGGGCAATGTGGCCATGGTCGCGGTGAATTACCTCAAGGACAAGCTGGGCGCCAAACTGCTCGGTGAAATGCCCACCATGGAGTATTTCGCCCCGACGGGCGCCACGGTGGCCAGCCAGATGATACGCCCGCCGGACAGGCCGGTCAACCAGTTCTACTACCACCGGTCCTCCTCGGGCAACGACATCCTTTTTTTCATCGGAAACGTGCAGCCCATTCCCCATCTTGAATACGGATTCGCCCAGGAAATTCTGAAATTCGCGAGAATTTTCGGCGTCAGCATGGTGATCACGGCGGGCGCCGCGCCCTCGGACATGGGTTTTCAGGACAATCCGCGGGTATTCGCGGTGCCGAACCGCCAGGAGCTGGTGAAAAAGCTCATGGAATACAAGGTGCATTTCATGAGCGAGGGTACCATCGCCGGTTTGAACGGCCTCCTGATCAGCGTCGCCGCCGAGGATGGCCTGAAAGGCATGTGCGTTCTAGGGGAAATCCCCTTTTTCACGGCCCAGATCGAATTCCCGAGGGCGGCCCTGCGCGTGCTCGAAGTGCTCGTCAAAATCATCGGCATGCACATCGACCTGGCCGAACTCGAAACCTACGTCGGGCGCAAGGAAAAAGAATTCGAGCCCATCGCCAACCTGATGTCGAAGCAGCAGCAGCAGGAAAAGGAACCGCAGGAAACCGAGAAATTCGTTCCCGAACCCGAAAAGGAAGTGCCACGCACGGTCCGTCTCAAAATTGAACAGCTGTTTCAGCAGGCCGAATTCGACGGCAACTACAAGACCAAGATGCGGCTGAAGGAGGAACTCGACAAGTGGGGTCTGTTCGAAGAGTACCAGGACCGTTTTCTCGACCTGTTCAGAAAGGTTTGAACCGGTTCGTTCCGCGCTTCGAAACCGATTAAGGGGGAAACCGTGAAATCGATATCCATCTTCTCCTGGGTTTCCATCGTGCTCCTTCTGTCCGCATGCCGTCCCCGCGGACCGGTCATCGAATTCGGCGGTTATTCCTTTCAATACCGCGGCAAAGAATGTCGGATCGAAAGCATCACCCCCGACTATATGGAAGGGTACAACGTTCTCACGATGCGGGTCAAGGACCAGCTCGTCATGAAGGCGCTCGACAGGGACCAGGACGGCGTTCTGGACGAGATCGTGTCAGGTGATCTCTCGGTGGATGAGGCGGGCCGGATCTATGCGGAGGGTCTGCAGGAAGGCGAGAGACGCCATCTGATCAAGACGAGACCCGTGACGCGCGAATACAGGACGTCGGACGCTCTGTCGGAATGCGTGCTGACCACGTACCTTCTCGCACTCGGAGACATCTACAACAAACTATCGATCATCCGGTTCAACAATTTCCACAATCCGACCGTGCTTGTCGATTCGGATGCGGACGGAACGCTGGATCTGATCGAAAAAGGTCCGGGGACCGCAGGGGAATTCCAATCTCTGTATTCGCTGATCCTCGACAAGGCCAAGCGCGAAAACAAGATCATCACATCGGACGGCAAGTACATCGTCATTCCCTGACCGGGAGGTGTCGTCATGCGCATGTCCCGTTTCGTATCCGCCATCGTTCTGTCCACCGCTTTTGTCTACGGGCAGGGTCCCCACTCGTTCGTGGCCGTGCATCTCGAGCCCAACAATACGGGCTGTTACCGGGTTCTGGTCGATATGGTCGCGCTGGCCGATTCGTTCCATGCGCCGCTGACTCTTGAGTTCACGCCGCAATGGGCCGACACCATTCTGGCCAATCCTCCCCTGCTCGCGCAGATGCGCGGCTGGCAGAAAAAGGGGCATGAAATCGCCGCGCATCACCACGCCGTATCGTACGGCGCGGGCGGATGGGACGGCTACACGAACAGACCGCCGGCCGAATACCCCGCCGCGATGAAGTACCGCGGAAACATGCAGAGTTATTTCATCCTTCTTTCACAGCTTGCGGGGGACTCCCTCCTTCTCACGGGATGCATCACGGACGCCGATGTGGATTGGCCGGCCGGCATTCTCTACCGGACGGAAGGCCACAACATGACGGAGGGCCTGTCCCGCCCGGTCCCTGAAACGCTCAACAGCCAGGGCGTCACCCGGGTCGGGTTCGGCCTCATGAACACGAAACTGAGGGTCGACACCGCCAGGGCGCTTTTCAATTCGGCGGGGTCGAAGGACGTTCTGGGCGTCGTGCTGCATGAAAAGGACCACGCGGCCAATCCGAACCACCTTCGATCGTGGCTGCAGTTTCTCAGAGACAATGGCATAACCGTCAAGACCGTGCGGCGGATCTTGAAGGAATACGAAAAGACGACGGACGTGGCCGGATCTTGGGAACCGTTCTCCCCGCCTCCATCCCGGGCGGAACTGCGGGCGGCATTTCCCAATCCGTTCAATGCGTCCGTAACCGTCCGTTTTTATCTGGCCCGGAGCGGCCCGGTTTGTCTCGATCTGGCAGACGTAAACGGACGAATCATCCGTACCATCGTCCGCCAGAACCGGGATTCCGGCTTCCACACCGAGCATATCGACGCGGTCAACCTGCCGAGCGGCGTGTATTTTACCGTATTGAGGGCAAACGGTTCAAGGGTTGTTCAAAAAATCGTTCTGTCGCGGTGAGTTTCAACCGGGCGGGGCCTGACGGCGTCGGGGTCGTTTTTCAACAAAAAACACGCATTCTTTTTCTTCAAAACCGGTTCTGTTGTCGCTTCTTTCGCTGAATTTTCTGACTGTCACCTGGAATCCATTGAGCGCCAATCTGCCCCTCAACCCCGGCACCGAATACATGCGGACGTGATCCGATTGGCCGAAACGCCGCATCCGGTCCAGCGGGGTCACCACTCCCGCATCCTCATCCATGTCGCCTTCCTTGAACGGCGTCTGGATCAGGGCGCGCCCGCCTTTCTTCAGTATCCTGTAAAGCTCCCGCATGGCTTTCTGATCGTCCTCGACATGCTCCAGGACATGATAGCAGATGACCACATCGACCGAGTTGTCCGCCGCATCGATGTCCGTGATGTCCAGCCGTGTATCCGCGAAAAACTGTCCGGAGAAGTCCGCGGCGGTGTAATCGATTCGCGGCTGCCGTTTTAAAGCGCGGTACAGGCATCTCGACGGCGAGAAATCCAATATCCGGGGACGGCCGGCAAGAAATTCCATTGTCAGGATTTGCCAAAGCCTTCGGTTTCTCGACATGCTGCCGCAGTACGGGCAAAGCCTGTCCCCGTTCTTCATGGGGATGAATTGGCGCAACCGCTTGCCGCAGAGGTTGCATTGAAACCGTCTGCCGCGGTAGAATTGATAGACTAAAAACCGGAATTTCAGTTCATGCTCAACCAGGAAACCGCGGGGCAGAAGAGAGTGGAACAGGCATTTTATTTTTTCGTACATTTTCGCTGAAACGAATTCAAGACGATCCACAAAAGGGGCGAGGCGTAGCTGCCGGCGCGTTCAATCCATTCCCATCCTGCGCCATAGACGTGCGCTGGTACGTGCAGAAATTCCGTGCCGATCTTCCACGCAAACACGAAGATGAAGAACGGTGTCCATTCTGCCACCAGGCACAGCAGGCCGAGAAGCATTTCAAATCCGCCGAGTGCGGCACTTAGCGCCGGCAGGGGGGGGCCGACGGCGCCGAGACCGGCCGCCTCGTAGAATTGGACCAGATTGGACTTGTGCATCACCAGGCCGTAACCGCCGTGGCCGATGAGCATGCCCGCCATGATGATGCGCAATGCCCGCAGGTATCGGCGCGACGCCGCAGGTGAAAGCCGGGGGGGCTTTGAAATCACCGCGAACCATGAGCGAAGGGAGCCGGCCGGGCTGTGCACCCACAGCATCAGCCCTGGCAGGCCGAAATTATAGGCCCGTTCGAAGAACTCCCACCATCCCTCGCCGGCCAGCGGACGAAGCAGGGAGGTGAACACTCCCCAACCTGTCATGTAGAGAAGGGCCGCCCTGGTTGGCGCCACCAGCGTCGACACGGCCAGAAAAATGTCCATGCCTCCCACCAGAGGCATGAGCCTGTAGGCCCAGACCTCGGGAATGCCGAAAACCTCGAAATAGGGAACCCATGCATTCTTGGTGAGTATGCCGAAAGCGCCGTGGCCGAGGAATTCGCAGAAAAGGGCGATGCGCAACAACCAGTGGACCTTTGTTTCCAAAGAGTTCCTGGCGGTTTTATCAAAGAGGGAGGCGGAAATTGATTCGGGAGGCATCGGTCAGCAGGTCATGATTTTATTTCTTTTTACCGCCGATAAACCGATAGACGGCCGCGCCAAGAAGACCGCCTGCGATCGGAGCCGCCCAGAAAAGCCACAACTGAGAGACAGCCCATCCCTGTGCAAACACGGCGACACCCGTGCTGCGCGCCGGATTGACGGAGGTATTCGTCACCGGAATACTGATCAGGTGTATCAAGGTGAGGCACAGGCCGATGGCAACCGGAGCGAATCCCTGCGGCGCGCGTTTGTCGGTCGCGCCGAGAATGATGATCAGGAACATCATGGTCATCACCACTTCGGTGACCATGGCCGCCAGTAGAGAGTAGCCGCCCGGAGAGTGGGCGCCGTACCCGTTTGAAGCGAACCCGGCCGATACGTCGAAGCCGGCCTTGCCGCTGGCGATGAGAAAAAGGACGCCGCCCGCAACCACCGCCCCCGAAACCTGCGCGATGATGTAGGGCAAAAGCCGGTTCGCGGGGAAACGCCCCCCCGCCCAGAGTCCCACCGAGACCGCCGGATTGAGGTGGCAGCCGGAGATATGCCCGATCGCGTAGGCCATCGTCAGCACGGTCAGGCCGAAGGCCAGCGCCACGCCGAGCAGGCCGATGCCCAGGCCGGGAAACGCGGCGGCCAGCACCGCGCTGCCGCAGCCGCCCAGGACGAGCCAGAACGTTCCGAAAAACTCCGCACCGACCTGTCTCATTTTCTTCTCCTTTCAACCGTTGATGGAATCAATGATGCCGCGCCGGCAAAGCCGCGTTTTACCGTTTTTTGGACGCGCCGAAAATGCCCCCGCTAAAACCTCCGATGCCGAGCATGAAACCGAAATCATACCACCGGCCCGCGTTCGGGAATTCATAGATCCGGTTGTCTGAAAAAAGGCTGATGATGAACGACACCGGAGCGATGAAACCGTGCAGCAGACCCTTCCAGAAACCGGGAAGGCCCCTGGACGGCGGCAGGGGCTGATGGGCGCAGCCTGAGATGAGCAGAAATGCGAACACCAAACACGCGATGAGAATGATCCGCCTGGATGCTTTCATTTTTCCTCCTTTTGGGGCCGTCCCCCGGGCCGGCAGTTTATTTCAACAGTCCTATCGTGAACAATATGGCCTGGTCGCCGTAGCCGTTCAGGGTGTATGAATACCCCAGGTTGAACAATATCTGGAAATTGTAGGTGTGGAACAGCCTCACGCCACCGTCCAGGTTCAATTCAAATCCGTCGTCTTCCTTTTCTTCCGGTTCCTGCCATTGGCCGCTGGCGGAGTCATAATAGCCGTAACCGTGCGCATGAGACACCCAGTGGAAGCCGAACGCCCCCCCCAGATAGGGGCAGACGTCCTTTTTGCTGAAGAGGTACGACGTGAACACGTTCATGCCGAAGCCTTTTCTGATGAACAACTGCATCCCAACCGCGTAATTCTCGAGTTCGGCGCCCGTGCGGAAATCCATCGCGAAGGTGCGCCTGGAATCATCATATCCGTTCTGGGGATAAAGATATCCGAAGGAGAATCCACTCGTTTTTCTCGTGGAGCGGCGCCGCGGAGTGAGCGTTTCCTGTTCCGTGATGACGCCGACCTCCGCCGTTTTCTCGACAGGCTCTTTCGTGACCAGGCTGATCGCCACACGCTTCATGACCGCATCCAGATCTTCGACATGGGCGGCCGTCAGCCTGTCTTAGATCGG
>JBFZEN010000396.1:0-3882 GCA_041306805.1 bacterium | reverse complement strand
GGACATCATCATTTTGCTGCACAACGTGGGGTTCCGCATCGTCGAGGTTCCCGTGGTCATGTACGAGAACACGACGGGCAAATCCATCCACAGCGGGTTCAAGCCGTTTTACTACATGGTGAAAATGATGCTTTCCATCTTTTCGGTGCTTTTTGGCAAGTACAGAACCTTTTTGAGGAGGGCCGAACCATGCCGCTGAAGGCCCGGTTCATCATCGCCGTCCTGAGTTTTCTGCTTTTTTCATTCGTGCTGAACCTGATCCGCAAGCGGAAAATGCGCATCGAGTATTCGATTCTCTGGCTCGCGATCAGCTTCATGATTCTCGTGATGTCCATCTGGCAGAACCTCGGCGACGGGCTGGCGCGGTGGGTCGGTGTGGACTATCCGCCCGCCCTGTTCTTTTTCATCGCGATTTTCTTTTTGATCCTGATTCTGCTTCATTTTTCGACGGAACTGACGCGGCTCAAGGACCAGAATAAAACACTGGTTCAGGAACTGTCGCTTCTGAAGCAGATCAAGCGCAAGGGATGACGGCATGGACTGGACGCTCGAACGCGTCCCGGGCGGCGCATACCGGGAAACCATCATCGACCTGCGCAAAATCGTGTTTGCCGGAGAGAATCCGGAGAAACAGAATCCCGATTACTGGAACTGGGAATTCGATCAGAACTTCTTCGGCCGCGCCGAAATATCCGCCGCGCTGAACGGTTCCGCCCTGGTCGGCCACTACGCCCTGATTCCACAGCGATACCGCGTTCGGGGGGAATCCCTTACCGCCGGATTGGCGGTGGACGCCATGGTGCATCCGCAGCGCCGCAGGAAGGGACTTTTCAGCAGTCTTCAGGACTACAGCCTGTCGCACACGGACTTGGCGTTCGCCATCGGCTACACCATACGGAAGGAAGTCCTGCCGGCCGAACTCAAGGGCGGCTACCGGATCGTCGGCAAGGCGCCTGTCTTTGTGTACCCCATCCGGTTTGAAGCCGTCGCCCGGCGCCTGATTCCCGCGGCATCCACGGCCCATGCGGCCGCAGGTCTGGCGCGCAGGCTGCACGGCCTGTTCTTTCCATTCCGGCGCAGGGAAAACGGATTCGTTTTCAGGCACGTGGAGAGGCTGTCGCCGCATCTGGCCGGTTTTTTCGAAAACCAGAAACGCGACGCAGAAATTTTTCTCGAAAAAAGCGCGGAATACGTCGACTGGCGCATCGACCGCATTCCCGGTGTTCTCTATGACAGGGTCATCGCGCTGGACGATGAAGGCCGGACGGCCGGGTACGCCGTGTTCAGGCGCGAACTCCTTTTCGGGCTCGATGCCCTCGCCGTGGTCGACCTGGAAACGGCGGACGGTTCCGTGGATTCCTGCGACTGGATGGTCCGGTTCGTTCTGGCCCGGGCCAGGGAACTGGGATGCGATTGCGCCGCCATGCTGCTTCTGGACGGCGGGCCGCTTCGACGGCGGCTGAAACGGGCCGGTTTTTTGAAAAGTCCGTACGCCTTCAACCTGATCGTCCACAACTGCGGCCGCGGCGACACGGCCGGAGCGTTCAAACGTTCGAAACGGATCCGCCTCAACTGGTCCGACACGGACATGCTATGAATCGCCTCGAAAAATGGGCGCCGTCCCTGGAACGCCAGTTCGAATACGTGCTCTCGCGGAGCGCTTTCTACAGGAACAAACTGGCCGGATTTCCGGATCCCCTTCAGCAGTTCAAGGAGCTTCCGTTCACCACCAAGGCCGAGGTGCTGAAGGACCAGGAGGCCCATCCGCCTTTCGGAAGCGGTGCGTGCGCGGGCATCCGGAACGTGCGGCGCGTCCACAAGACGTCGGGCACGTCGGGCCGGCCGGTGTTGATCGCGCTGACGGACAGGGACGTGGACGTCACGGTGCGTGTGGGCAGGGACTGTTTTTTGAGTTCCGGATTGACGCCGGATGACATGGTGGTGCACTGCCTGAATTACAATCTCTGGGCCGGCGGATACACCGACCACCAGAGCCTCGAGGCCGCGGGCGCGGCCGTGGTTCCCTTCGGCGTGGGCCATTCCAGAACGCTGATCGAAACCATGCTCCTGCTGCATCCCACGGCGATCCACTGCACGCCGTCGTATCTCGCCAAGCTCGAGGCGGTGTTGAAGAACGATTTCGGCGGCAAATCGCCGGGGGACCTGGGCCTGAGGCTGGGGCTGTTCGGAGGCGAATCGGGAATGCAGAACCCGGCCTTCAGAAAGGCCATTGAGTCGCTCTGGGGCCTCAAAGCCATGAACGCGAATTACGGCATGGCGGATGTGCTGTCGATGTTCGGGGCGGAATGCCGGTTTCAACACGGCCTGCATTTCATGGCTGAAGGCGTTCTTCTGCCGGAGCTGGTGGAGCCCCGAAGCGGGCGCTCCGTTCCAATCGCGGCCGGCGCCGAAGGCGAACTGGTGCTGACGCACATCGAGAAAGAAGCCCAGCCGCTTATCCGTTTCCGCACCAGCGACGTGATCCGGATTCTTTCGGACGAATCCTGCGCCTGCGGCCTTGACGCATTCCGGTTCGAGGTGCTGGGCCGGTCGGACGACATGATCGTCATCAGGGGGGTCAACGTGTTCGTCGGCGCCGTCGACAGGCTGATCGGGGAGCATCTCGACGAATTGACGGGCCTGTTTCAGGCTTTTGTCAACAGGACCGATCCCGTCGACCGCATGGTTCTGAAAGTCGAAACCAGGGGAGGGGGCACCGTCCGCGAACAGGAAACACGCCGGCGCCTGGCGGACGATTTCAAGGTCAGGCTGGCCATTTCGCCCTCGATCGAATTCGTCCCGGAGGGATCCCTGCCCCGCACCGAGGGAAAAACGCAGAAATTATTCAGGAGTCTGTGACATGTTCAAGGTGAAATCACCCGAGCTGTATGCATCCGAGATCGCCGAGTTCCTCAACCTCAAGCTGGACGGGGGCGACTTTCTGGTCCGCGCACCATGTTCTCCGGCGCGCGTCAAGGACGCATCCTTTCTCTACCTTTCGGAGCCGGATATTCTGGCCAAGGGCGCGCTGGCGGGGCATCGGGACGTTCTCGTGCTGGCCCCGAAAAAGACGGATGTGCCCGAGGGCCGTTTCGCCGTCCTCGTCACCCGAAATCCGAAGCTCGACTTCATCCGCGTGGTCAACGAATTTTTTGTCGAGTTCGACAGGACGCAAATCGCCGGATCGGCCAAAATCCATCCCGGGGCCCGGCTGGGCAAGAATGTCTCGGTGGGCGAGCATTGCGTCATCGGCCCCGAGGTGGCGGTCGGCGGCAACACCAAACTGGCCAACAACGTGGTGGTGACGGGCCGGGTCGAAATCGGCAAGGACTGCGTGGTCAAGGACAACGCGACCATCGGCAGCGAGGGGTACGATTTCGAACTGGACGAGGGCGGGCATCCCATCCATTGTCCCCACATGGGCATCATCCGGATCGGCAACCGCGTATGGATCGGAGCCAATTCATCCATTGAAAGCGCCGCGCTGGACGACACCGTCATCGGCGACGGCGTCAAAATAGACGACCTGGTGCAGATCGGCTACAACAGCGAGGTCGGCGCCGGGTGCATGATCACCGCGGGGGTCATCGTCAGCCGGTACGTCCGGATCGGCGAAGGAACCTGGCTGGCGCCCAATGCAAGCATCCGCGAGCGCGTCACCATCGGCAAAAACGCGCTGATCGGCACCGGCGCCGTCGTGGTCAAGAACGTCGACGACGGCGTGGTGGTGGTCGGGAATCCGGCCAAGGTGCTGCGGCGCCGGTCCTGATCCTGTTTTTTCCCATCCAGGGTGACGGGAAGTCCGATTTCCCCATCCGGACGGCGTTAACCAAGGAAGCGAAAATCATATGGCAGGGATTACAAAAAAAGGCGTTTTTTCCG
>JBFZEN010000395.1:0-5100 GCA_041306805.1 bacterium | reverse complement strand
TGCCGTTCCGTCAGGGTTCTTTCGACAGGGTGACCAGCGTGGAAAGCGCGTTCCATTACCCGGACAAGGCCCGGTTTCTGCGCGAATCGTCCTTCGTGCTCGAAGAGGGCGGAATGCTGGTCGTGGCCGACATCGTCCGGCGCAACGGGAAAAACGGATCATGGCTGGCGCGGCGCCTGGGACAGGCGCTGTCCGCGGCCTCCTTTTTCAGCGTGGAAGACTATGAACGGGCCGGTCAACACACGGGCTTCGATTTGATACGCGCGAGGGACATCACGGCGAACGTGCGCCGGACCATGCCTCTGTGGAGGAATACATTTTTCAGCAAATGGTCCGTTCTGGCCGGACATTATCCGTTCTTCATGCTGGCCAAAATCGGACTGGCTCTCGTCATCGGCCCCCTTCTGCCGCTGCTCACGCCTTTCCGCTATGTCATCCTGACCTTCCGTAAGCGGACCGCGTCGAACTGAGACGGACCGTCCCATGCCTTTTCTGCAAATTCTTTTTTTATTCGGATTCTCCGTTTTATCGCTTTCCCTGTTTTTTTTCGACGCGCTGGTGAACCGCGGATTCAAATACGGCAAAGCCTACCGCGGCGGACAGATTCTGCTCGGCCTGGCCGTTTTGCTGGCGCACGGCACGTTGGTTTTCGGTTGGGGCAGAACCGTCCTCTTTATCGCCACGGCCGCTCTCGCCGGGGCCGCCGCGGAAACACTGGGCGTCTGCCGGGGCTGGATATTCGGGGCTTATCATTACACGGACAAGGCCGGTCCAAAACTGGGCGGCGTTCTGCCGGCGGCCACGCCGCTTCTGTGGGTCGTGATATCGTACATGGGATACTCGTCGGCCTGTCTCATTCTCAGGGACAACGCGTTCGGGGATGCCGCATCCCGCGCATGGCTCGCCGCGACGGCGTCTTTCGTCGTCCTTCTCTTTGATTTGACGGCCGACCCCATCGCGGTGGACGAGGGCGTGTGGGTGTGGAAAAAGGCGGGACGCTACTTCGGCGTGCCATTCACGAATTTTCTGGGGTGGTTGTTCACGGCAGGCGTGATTTTTACGGCGGCGGTTTCATTTTCCATTTATCCCGGCGAAACGGAAGGCGCCTCACGTTGGATCACCTATCTTCCCGCATTCGGCTACTGCCTCTTCCTCGGCATCTGTTCCAAAGTCTGCTTCGAGCGGCGGCTCGTGCTGCCGGGCGTTTTGGGAGCCGTTTTCGCGGCCGGTCTGTCGGTTATCCAGCTGATCAGAATGATGGGCGGTTGACTGCGGGAATCCGATAATAACAATCTCAGACCGCAGGTCTTCGATCAACGATTCCGGATGTCAGACCTCAGATTTTAAAAGGAACATGTTTTCGCGTCACCACCGTAAAATCTGAGATCTGAGATCGCTCATCTTCAATCTGAGATCTCCAAAAAAAATAGAGGAATAAAAACCAAACAGCATTTCACCTCTTCCGCGGGTGCTTCTCCGCCGCCTTCCGCAGGCTGTCCATGGCGTCGATGTCCAAGTCGATGCGGATGTTGCGAAGCCTGTCCAGGTCCACGTCGCCGATGAGGTTCACGAACGAGGCTTCGTGGTCCGGATCCAGCGTCATGATAAAAATCCCTTCGATCTTCTTTTCGTCCCCGAATTTCACGCTCACGTTTGTAACGCGGACGTCCTGTTTCAGGCGGATGACGGGCGTCCACCTCTCCCGGTCGAGATTTTTTTCGATGCGGATCATGATCGGCTTCATTTTCATGGCCGTCGCGGAATCGACGCCGAACGCCTTCACCTGAAGCGAGACCAGTTTCCGCTGCAGCTCCATCTTTTCCGCCTCCAGGCCCCATCGCCGGTTTTCCAGGGCATGATTCTGCAATCCGGCGGCGCGCCGCTGTTCCTCGGCTCTTTCGACCATGTGGATCAGACGCGGGCCCAGCCGTACGTCGGTCACCTTCTTGGCGCCCGGGGGAATGGAAACCCATTCCAGATCCACGTAGCCGGGTTCGTTCCTGATTTCGTCGACCTGGGCCTTCACCCATGAAAACATCCCCAAGGTCAACAAGGCAGCCGTCATGACCCTTTGTATCCGTTTCATTTTCCAACTCCTTCGGTCACTTGACATCAATTACCCGTGGATTTTGTATATACCGATAGAACGGACCGTTCGATGGTTTCGGGCGCGCTCTGGTTCAGCACTTCGCTGAACACGCGACGTTCTGAAGTCTGCACCTGCCGGGCCGAATAAACGAGGCTCCATTTCATGATTTCCCCGGCCCGGTCGATTTCGGCATCGGTGTACGTTTTGCCGCGCATTTCATTCCGGCGGGTCTGATGCGAAATCAGCAGCGATAAAAACAGGATCAGCCCGCAGGCCAGGGCCGGTTTCAGGGCGCGACGGCTGAAAACGATGCGGGCCCGGCGGACAATCGTCTCGAAAATCCCGACGGGTCGTTTTAATTCGATCGTCTTTTCGAGGACGGCGCGCGTCACGGCTTCGGGGCAGCGCAGGCGGGGAAGCGAATGCAATTCCCCGGAAATCATTTTTTCGGCCGCCAGGATTTCGCTGCAGACGGCGCATTCGTCCAGGTGCCCGAAAACGAGGTCCCTTTCCCGATCGTCCAGCATTCCGTCCAACAGGTCCGGCAGCCTTTTTTGCGTGGTTTCGCAGTTTTGTTTCATGGCACTTTCCTTTCCTGCACCGCCTTGCCCCGGGCAAGCAGGGCCTTTCGAAGCAGTTTTCTGCCGCGGTGGACGGCCACCTTTACCGCATTGGGCGTCATGCCGACCGTTTCGCCGATTTGTTCCATGGGCATGTCCCGAAAATAATGCATGAGAATCAGGCTGCGCACCGACGCGGGAAGGGCGTCCATGGCCGACAGCAATGCGCGCTGGGTTTCGTTCAGCTCGTACAAAACGGCCGGGTCGTCGCAGTTCAGCCCCGCCTCGGGCGAGTCGAAACGCAGCCTGTCTTCGCCCTTCCGGTTCCGGGACCGCCGCCGGCAGCAGTCGATGCAGGCATTGTGCGTGACGCGCATGATCCAGGCCTCCGTCTTTCCGGGATCGACCTCCCTGCCGTGTTCCCACAGTTTCACGAAAACCTCCTGGGCGACGTCCTCGGCGTCCTCCCGGTTGTGCAGAACGTAGCGCGCGTGGCTGAAGACGCGGTCCCTGTGTTTCTGCAGCAGTTCTTGGAAAAATGCGCGATCCATTCTATGTGTATGACGCTCGGGAGGGCCGCGAGGTTTCACGAATACGCGCCGGTAACCTTGAAGGGGGAATGCGCGTCATTCGGTATGAAAACCATCAAATCCACAGGAGGTTGTCATGAAAAACGTTCAACGCGCCGCGGTCGTCTTTTTCTCGCTCTGCGTCGCGGCCTTTGCCGCCCGGGACGACAGGGACGCGGTCCATCCGGGGCGCAAGGCCATCGGCATCACCGTCGAGAGCCTGTCCCGAAAGGACAAGCAGGAAAAAGGCGTCTCATTCGGGGTTCTGGTGACGGATGTGCGGAAAGACGGCCCGGCCGGGAAGGCGGGCGTGGTGAAGGGTGATGTCATTCAGTATTGCAACGGGGAGAAAATATCTCGACCCGGCAATCTGGTCATGCTCATCCAGGAAACCGGCTCAGACTCAACGGCCAGAATCAAGGTGGTCCGCGGATCGGAAACCAGGGAATTGACCGTGGCCGTCATCCGGGAAACCGACGGCGGAAAAGACAGCCGTGTCATGGTCGTCAAGCACCTGCGGCAGAAAGTGTGGATGGGCGTGCGGTTGCACGGTCTGGACGAAGACCTGGCGGGGTATTTCAGGGTCAAGGCCGGCGAGGGCGCGCTGGTCCTGGGGGTCGAGAAGGATAGCCCGGCCTCGAAAGCCGGTGTGAAATCAGGCGACGTCATTGTCCGTATCGGTAAGGAAAAGGTGTACGAGCCGGGGGACGTGAGCGACATCATCGGCGGCTGCGAGCCCGGCGATAAAATCGAGGCGGTGGCTGTCCGCAAGGGAGTCGAAACCTCCCTGACCGTCGAACTCGAGGAAAGCCCCAACCGGTTTTTCGGCATGGTGAAGCCGTTCAGTCATTTCGAGTGGAACACGGAGGCCGACGGGCCGTTCCGTTTCCACGGGGAACCGTTTTCGAAAGAACAATGGGAAGAGTGGTCGAAGGAATTGGACGGCAAGATGAAGGATATACAAATAAGGCACCGGGAGATCATGGGAAAAAACCGGGAAAAGCTGGAAACGGCCCTGAAGGAGCTCGAGGGAAAAATGAAACACCCGGATGACCATTTCGAGACGACGGCGGAGATATAATAGAAAACACCGCGGAGAAAAACACGGAAAATCATGGAATCGATGAATATCCGCTTCTTCCATGGTTTTCCGTGTTTAATTATTTGGTTTGCGCGGCTGATCCGGAATGGCGTTCGCGATTCGCATGGCCCAGACCCCGAGAAGTTCGCCCGCTGTCTTCACGCCGACCAGGGCCGCGAGGCCGCCCGTGGCGTTGGGGCCCGATTTCGCGATAAACGGCGCCAGCATGACGGCGAAAAACAGAAGGAGCATCCAGCCTCCGCCGGCGTATTCAAGCGGACGTCTGAAAAGGCCCCCTAAAAATCCCGCCGCGAACAAATCCTGGCACAGCCGGAAGAGACGGAAAACGGCGATGACAAGAAGAGGCGTCATGACCTGAGCAGTGAAAATGGTCTTGACCAGCGCCGTCCTCTGGTTGAATGAAAGCGAATCGCTTCCTGAGGGCGCGAAAACCATGAGGGCGAAGAATCCGAAAAAGAGAATGAAAACGGTTTCAAAGAACAGAATGCCCTTTTTCTTTTTTGTCGGTTTGATGAAAAAGCGCCGCACGTAGTCCGTCACGAGAACGATGACACCCTCCAGTACGAAGAGCATCACCAGGGCGAAACTGTTCCAGCCCAGCGCGAGCACGCCGTACAGCGGGACGCAATTGCCCAGCAGCACGACAAGAGATTGAATGACGAGCTCGCGCGTGGAAGCTTTAAGTCCGGGCGGCCCGGGTATCGGTTTGTTCTCCATTTTGCGCTCCCTGATCATTCATGCCCGCGATTCAAACGCTATTTCAAGTTACCTTTACTGCTT
>JBFZEN010000394.1:0-3327 GCA_041306805.1 bacterium | reverse complement strand
CGGAAACCGGAGAGATCCCTCCAAAAAGGTCCGGGTGAGCGCCCTTCTGAGGAAGGACAGGGTCGAGGTGACCGTGCGCGACCAGGGAAAAGGCTTCGATCCGTCCGGCCTCGACAATCCGCTCGATCCCCAGAACCTCATGAAGGAGCACGGCCGGGGCATTTTTATCCTAAAGAATCTGATGGACGAAGTGTCGTTCGATTTTTCAAAAACCGGCACCGCGATTCGCATGGTGCTGGTGAAGAAAGATGCGTCCGCATGACCGTCGCGTCCGTCATTGCCCTTTTGTATCTGACGCTGGGCCTGATTCTATGCCTTCTGGGCATGATCATTCTCAGGGAGAATTTCAGGCAGCGCATCAACCGCATCACCGGTTTGATGATGTTTTTCGCGGGCATGGGCCCCATTTTCGGCGCATTCGGCCTTCTGCTCGCCTCCACCCCGGCATCGGCTCTGAACCTCGAACCCTTCAGGAAGGTGTTTCTGGTCTGGGAATTCTTTTTCCCGCAGTTGCTGTTATTCTCGTTCTACTTTCCCAAGGAGATCGGGTGGATCAAGAAGCGCTCCATTGTCGCCGGGCTGCTGTTTGTTCCGCACATCGTGCACTTTCTTCTGGTGCTGTCCTTTTCAAGCCCGGACCAGGTGAGAAACCTGATCAACCTGCAGGCACTGTCGGACCGGTTCGGTCTTGTCGTCCAGCCGCTGGTTTTGCTGCTGGGTTTTTTTCTCTCCCTTCTTTCGCTGATCTACGAATTCCATACCAATTTTTTCGCGCTGGTCAACCTGTTCTACATCCTCGCAGCGGTTTTTCTCATGCTCTGGAGTTACCGGAAGCTCGACCAGCCCCGCCAGAAAAAACAGGTCGGTTCCGTTATCTGGGGCATCCGGGCCAGCATGGCTTTTTACGCCGTGGCCTTCCTTTTGCCCAGGCTCCACCTCATCAAGACATCCGCGACGCTGGGATATCTGCTGACCACGGCCGCGCTGATCACGGGCGCGGGGTCCATCGCGTGGGCCATCATCCGGTACCAGTTTATGGACGTCCGGTTGATCATCAGGCGGGGGCTCGTTTTTTCGGTCGCCTCGGCCGTTCTGGTCGGGCTCTACCTGTACGTATACAACGTGGGAAAGAAATCATTCGCGAACGTGTTCCCGGCGAACCTGCCCGTCCTGGAGATCTTCTTCATCGTGGCCGCCATGCTGCTGTTTCAGCCCATTCTCTCGCTGCTCGAGCGCCTGATCGAAGGCTGGTTCATGAAAGACAGGACCGACTACCGGAACGTGATCCAGGAATTGAGCCATGACATCATGACCACGCTCGACCAGGGCGGGCTGGAGCTGAAGATAGCGGCTACCCTGAAGGACGCCATGGGCATCGCTCAAATCGGGCTTCTGTGGACCCGGCCGGACGGCTCGTTCGGATTCTCGGGCCCCGGAGCCGACCGCGCCGGTTTCCGGGGCGACGCCGACTGGATTCACGTCCTGAAGGAAGCCGGCAAGCCGATCGGATTCGAGGAATTGTCGCGCCTGGCCGACCCCGACAGCCTGCCGGACCGGTTGAAGAGAATGAATCCGTTCATTCTGGTGCCGCTTTCGACGCGCGACACGCTGGCCGGGATCCTTATTGTCGGGGAGAAAACGAACCGGATGCGCTTCACGGCCGAAGATATCACCGTGCTGTCGGTGCTTGCCAACCAGGCCGCCATCGCCGTCGAAAACATCGACCTGCACAGCGAAATGCTTGAAAAACAGCGAATCGAGGAAGACATCAAACTCGCCCGCGACATTCAGACAAACCTGCTGCCGCGGTCCTGCCCGAGGGGCGACCGGTTCGAATTCGCCGGCTACAACCTGCCGTCGAGGGAAGTCGGAGGCGATTATTACGATTTCATTCCCATTGCGGACGGGAAAATCGGCGTCGTCATCGGCGACATTTCGGGGAAGGGCATTCCCGCGGCCATTCTCATGTCGAACCTGCAGGCCACGTTCCGGGTTTCGGCCGTGCACGCGGCGTCCCCCTCCGAAGCCATGCGCATCGTCAACAACCAGATCGTCCAGACCACGGCGGTCGAAAAATTCGCGACGGTGTTCTACGGCGTATTCGATCCCAAACGGTTTTTGTTCCATTATACGAACGCGGGGCACAACTGTCCCGTGTACCGCCACATCGAAGGCGGCATTACGTTTCTGCGGGAAGGCGGCCTGGTGGTGGGCGTCATGGAGAACGCCCAGTACCGGTCCAAACAGATCGCCCTGATTCCGGGCGATACGCTGCTGTTCTACACCGACGGCGTCACCGAAGCGCGCAACGGCGACGACGAGGAATTCGGGGAAAACCGGATGATCGCGGCCATGGAAAGGCCGGGCAACGGCTCGGCCCAGTCCATACTCGATTCGGTGCTGGATGCGGTGCACGATTTCAGCGTGACCGATTCGCTTCCGGATGACTTGACGCTGGTGGTGCTGAAGGTGAAATAACGGGCTTCGGGCATCGTAAAGCGTGAAGAGACTATGGGACTTTGGGACTGTGAGACTGGGAGCTGGGGAGTGTAATGTGTGACATGTAAAGTGTAAAGCGTGAAGGGTGAAGAGTGAAGCGAAAAGCATGCATTGGAGGACGGAGTTCCGAAATATTGACAGTCGGCTCAGATCTATGCATTCTGAACTCGGGACTTTGAACCCGGAACCATTTTTAATTCCAAACTTCAGACTAAAAACCGGACTTTGTTTTCACCCATGCAGAAAATCAACCTCAAATCCCTGACCAAATCCGAGCTGGGTGATTTCATCGCCTCGCTGGGCGAGAAACCGTTCCGGGCGGGGCAGATTTGGTCGTGGCTGTACAACAAGGGCGCGGTTTCGTTCGACGACATGTCGAATCTGTCGAAGGGTTTCCGTGAAACGCTTGCGGCGTCGGCGGAGATTCCCCGGCTCGCCCTCATCCGCAAGACGGCTTCAGAAGCGCACGGCACGCAGAAATTTCTCTGGCGGCTCGAAGACGGCTCCCGGATTGAATCGGTGGCCATTCCCGAACCGGAACGGAAAACCGTCTGCATTTCGAGCCAGGTGGGTTGCGCGCTGGGCTGCACGTTCTGCGCCACGGGCCGGATGGGATTCACGCGTAACCTCCATGCATGCGAGATCGTCGACCAGGTGCTTTCTGTCAGGCGCGAAACATCGACGCAGCCGACCAACGTGGTGGTCATGGGCATGGGCGAACCGTTTCTCAATTACGAAAACGTCATGCAGGCGCTCGATGTGCTTAACGATCCCGGGGCGCTGTCCATCGGACACAGGCGCATCACCATTTCGACGTCCGGTATCGTC
>JBFZEN010000393.1:0-6051 GCA_041306805.1 bacterium | reverse complement strand
TGAAATATTGTATGACTTGCCCCATTCTTTACCGTTTGACATCAACAGGAGAACAAGTGCTGGTGTGTCCATTTTTGGGCGCGACCAATCCGCGACATTGACCCGGAGGAATCGATCATGAAACGAAAAAGCAGGCGGGCTTCAGGTTCCATGAAAAAGATTGCGCTCCAAGGATTTTCTCTTCTCGGCCTTGCGGCCGTACTGTGCTTCCCCCTTCCGTTGTTTCATGGAGAACTCCATACACCCCCGAAAAATCATACCGAAAAATCCGTATCATTCAATCCCGGTCCCCGCTTCGAGAAAAACGCCGGCCAGACCGACCCTGAAGTGGACTTTCTGTGCAGGGGCGAGAGCCACATCCTGTATCTGACTTCCACAGGATCCATTCTGCACCTTCTGGGTGACGGTGGGAATCGAAGATCCATTCCGCTCCGCATGGAACTGTCGGGCTCCAACCCCCGCTCCGAAGCGTCGGGATTCGATGAGATGAAGTCGAAGTCTAACTATTATACCGGCAGTGATCCGGACTCGTGGATCACGGGCGTGCCCCATTATTCCAAAGTGGGGTACCTTGACATATACAACGGCATCGACATGGTTTATTATTTCAATGACGATAAATTGGAATTCGATTTCAATGTGAGTCCCGGCGCCGACCCGGAACAAATCCGTCTTTCATTTTCCGGTGCGGATAAGTTCGAAAAAGACGGAAACGGGAACCTGTCCGTCAGCGCCGGAGGACATGAGCTGGTTTTCAACAAGCCCTCGGCCTGGCAGGAGAAGGCCGGCCGAAAACAGGAGGTGGAGGTGCAGTTCGCCGTTCTGGACGGCGGGAATATCCGGTTCGACATCGGCAGTTACGATACAAACGCCGGGTTAACCATCGACCCCCAGATCGTCTATGCCACCTACCTGGGGGGCAGTAAATCCGAATCGGGCAATGGCATTGCCGTGGACAGGTTCGGCTGCGCCTACGTAACCGGGTCAACGAGTTCAACAGATTTCCCGGTCTGGAAAGCCCATCAGGGCACGATGTATCCCGGCAGCACCTACTCCGACATCTTCGTCACCAAGATGAACCCTGAAGGAAATGATATCATTTATTCAACCTACATCGGCGGCAAATATACTGAAAGCGGGGACGCCATCGCCGTGGATTCGCGCTGCCGTGTGTGCATTACCGGTCGAACTGGTTCAGGCGCATACGACAGCACGCCTGAAAGCGAGCGTTTCCCGTTGAAAAACGCCCTCAGAAGAATTACCGGCGACTCCCAGAACGCATTTGTTTCCGTGTTGGATTCGACAGGTATATTGATCTACTCCACGTACCTCGGCGGAGAATACGAGGACTGGGGCGCGGACATCGCCGTCGACGCGTCCGGCTGCGTGTACGTGACGGGCACCACGTTCTCCTTTCCGCCCGAATTCCCGATTAAAAACGCCTTCATGACTAAAAAACCCAGCTATTATTTCGACCCTTTCATGACTAAAATCGATCCCTCCAAATCGGGCGAAGCGTCGTTGGTCTACTCCACCTATGTCGGCGGCGAGCATGACGATTACGGTTACGGCATCGCCGTGGACGGAAACGGATGCGCGTACGTAACAGGACAGGCTACCGATAATTTCCCGACGACACCCAACGCCATCCAGTCGGAATACAAAGGCAAGGGTGACGTTTTTATTACCAAAATCGATACGAAGAGATCGGGTGCCGAGTCGTTGGTCTATTCCACCTACCTGGGAGACGAGAATTCCAATTCGGGATCCGCAATCGAAGTGGACGCCTCCGGCTTCGCCTACGTCAGCGGATCGGCCGCCATCCCCGCCACGCCAGGCGCCTTTTCCAGTACCAGCATCAGTTTCATCTGCAAACTGAACGCGTCAGGCAGCGGTTTCGTCTATCTGGCCCGCGTCCTATCGGGGAACTGCCTGGCCTTAGATGCGGAGGGGAATGTCTATACTGTTCTCATAACGGACTTTGGAAAAGGAAGGAAAGTGTTGGCATTGAACACGGACGGAACCGACACCTTGTTCACCCAAAGGACCACCGCGGGTTCGGATCTGGCCGTGGATGCCGACGGCGCCGTGTATGTGGTTGGCGGCACCAATGCCGACGGTCTGGCCACGGCGAACGCTTTTAAGAAAAACCTGGCGGGCTCCTACGACGCCTTTATTGAAAAATGGTATCCAAAGGAAATGCTTTTAGTCAAGGTGCTTGCCGATCCGCGCGAGCATCTGCACCAGCGGATACGCAACACCCCCGTGGATTTGTATTCAATCGATCTTGCGAACCGGACCGCTCCGCTGGCGTTTCTCGCCCGCAAGACCACCGATCAAAAGGGGGTGATACGCCTTCCCGTGGGAACCTTCCGGCCCGGCATGCCGATTCTCATTCGCGCCACGCCCGAGAGAAAGCCCGCCGCGAAAAGCGGCCGCACGGAAAAAACGTCGTGCATGTACAAGGTGTACGTGGACAACCTGGCCGTCGGACAAGACGGCGGTATCATCGCCCAGTGCCTCGAATCGGACCCGGCCGATACGACCGAGATGTACATGGAGCACACCTCCGTCGCCTTCAGCCTCGTCGCCAGCATCGCGTGGCTGGCCTCGCCGGAATACGTCGCCAACCTGAAATCGTGCTTCAGGAAGGCGAGCAACCTGTTGTACGACGTGAGCAACGGCCAGGCCTACATCGACACGGTGGCCATTTTCGACAACTCCGACCGATGGAGCGAAGCCGATATTCGGTTCTTCGCCAGCAATATGCAATGGCCCATGGCAATGGTCAGCGGCATATCATTCTCCTCGATCGGGCACGTCTACATGCCGCCGGCCTTTTACGGCAGCGGCCAAACGGCGGCCCAGGCCATCTTCGACGACGATCCCATCGACGCGTCGCAGTATTTGACGTTCTCGAGCATCGTTCACGAGCTGGGCCATTATGCCTTCGGTTTTTTTGACGAATACTGCAACGCATTGCGCATGTCCGTTTACCCCGAAGTCAATTTCGGGTAAATGGACAACAATTATTATTTGAACGACCCCGCCGCGACGGAGATGTCCGATCACAGGCAGGGCGACCCGTTGTTCCAGAAATATTTCTGGACCCAGCAATACAGCCTGCGATGGGGCAGCTGCTGGGAAACATTCGAAAGCGGTTTCAACCGCACGTACGGGGACGTGATCGCCTCCATCCACGGGCCGCGGGATTTCGGCATCCGCCCGAACCGTTTCATGGAGGGGCCCAACAGCGATCCTGACAATCCCGATTTTTCGGTGGGCGACATGATGGGCTTCGACGTCAGGGCGGTCACCACGACCAATCCCCGCACGGTCTGCCTGTGCGAAAACCAGTGGGGCCAGCCCATGCCGGGGGTCCATGTGACTCTGGAAAAGAAGGGCCGGTTGATGGGGATGCACCACGGAAAATCGACGGCCACGGGACACATCAAACTGTTCAACGTCGAAGCGGGCGACGTGATCTACGCGACCCATCAGAGCGGTTCCCATTTCGGCGTTTGCTTTAAGCCCGTCTCGCCCTCGCTGCCGAAGGCCGGAGGCGCCGCGTTGAAGCTCGAATTGAGGGCGATCAGCGGCCGGTTCTCCATGCTCTCGGGCATCGCTTTCGACGCCTCGGGCAATCTCATGTACCGATGCGAGGCCGATCCTGCTTTTCCCGCTCCCCCGTCCATCCGGGTGGTCGACGGCGTTTCCCCGTCTGAAAACCAGGCCCTTACCCAGTCGGCCGGAACCTATTCTGCGGTCATCGGCAAAACCGGTTTCTCGGAAGGGTCGGTGTTTTTCACGGCCAAGGACAGCCTGGGCGAAGCATTTTTCGTTTCGCAGAATGCGTTTACCAAGAATACAGGCGAATTGTCCGGCGGATACAGCCATGCCGGCATGCATTTGGAACTGGCCCTGACGGACTCCGAAACCACGGCGGAGAAACTGGCCGTCCTGGCGTCCGCCTTTCCGGCGCCCGCGAAAGGTCTTCCCGATTCGGTACGCAGGGTGTCCGACGTGATCGCGTTGAATGTCCATCCCGAAGGTTCGGCCTTGAAGGGACTGATTCAACTCCATTATTTCGCCGATTCATTGGAGGCCGAGGCGCCCGAAGCCGTGCAGATCCACAGGTGGCAAAACGGATGGATTCCCCTGACGACGGGCGTGGATCTGGTCCACAATACAGTCGCCGCGACCATAGAAGGCCCGGGTATTTTCGCCGCTTTCCTCGACCTGACCCGCAGCAGGGTGACAGGCGTCTTTAAAGGCATTGATCCCAAAACACCGGCAGGCTGGATGCTGCATCCCAACTATCCCAACCCGTTCAACCCCTCGACGCGGATACGATATGACGTGCCGGACCGTTCGCATGTTAAAATAGAAGTCTTCGACATGCTCGGCCGCAAAATACGCACCATGGCCGACTACATGCACGCGGCAGGATCGTATACGGCGGCATGGGACGGGCGGGACGACCATGCCGCGGCCGTTCCTGCGGGTATATACATCGTCCGGATTCAGACGGACCAATTCATGCAAAGCCGGAAAATGATCCTGATACGCTGACAGCGCGGGCGTTTTCAACACGGCTGGAATGGATTTCCGTAAGAATTGAATTTTCGCACAACGGCCTGCCGCGGACGCCGGCAATGGGTTGGCCATCAATGAAGGGATGTTTCCCGGCCATGCACGAATTGAATATCAATCCATCCGCATACTTCGGCCTGGTGGAATTTTTTATTATCCGGCCTTACCTGTCGGTGAGCGTGGCACTGCTCACCATCTGCATTTCAGGCATGGCCGCCTTCCGCCCGCAAAGGCGCCTGATCTTTCTGTCCGCCCTGCTTTCAACGCCTTTCTGCCTTTATGAGATCGTGTTTATTCCCGAATACTGGTCCCCATTCCAGGAGGACAAGTTCATCGGCGCGGCCGACTTTCTCTTTTCTTTCTCCACCGGCGGGATAGCCTGGATGCTGGCCGCAATCGGCATCAAGCCGGAATTGGCCCTCTCGTGGAAACCCCTTCTTTTCTGCAGGCGTTATGCCGGGGGTGCGGTTTTGGGAGTCCTCTTCAGCCTCTTCCTGCGGCTGATGGGTTTGAAGATCATGACGGCCGTGCTTGTCTCTATCGTGATCGGGCTGCTGGTCCTGGCCTGGCGGTTCCGCAGGCTGCGGCATTTCGCCCTGACCGGGGGGCTGGGTTTTGCGGTTTTTTATTTTTTGTTGCTTAAATGGATGTTCTCGGTTTCGTCCGGCTTTCCCATGCAATGGAATACAGCCGGCCTGTCGGGTTTGGACCTGTGGGGTGTGCCGGTCGAGGAAATACTGTGGGCCGCGGGCTTCGGGGCGATCTGGCCCCGGTTTATGACCTATGTATTTGACGCAAGATTAAAAGAAGGGCAATAATATGCTCCACCGCCGTATTGTTCATGAATTCAATCACCCATTACGGATGATACGCGCGCAAAACATGTTTTTTGGTTAATCCATTTTATTGTCCTGCCACATGTTGAATGAAAACCGGAGGGCAGATGCATCCTGAAGAAATCATCTCCGCGGCCAGGGGCGAAGTCAAGGCCGACCTGGTCATCAAAAACGCGAAAATCGTGAATGTCTTCACGGGTGAAATATCGGCAGGCGATGTGGCCGTTGCCCGGGAACGCATCGCGGGCATCGGCATCGGTTACCAGGGCCGCGAGACGCTCGACGCGGAGGGAAAATTCCTCGCCCCGGGTTTCATGGACGCGCATGTCCACATCGAAAGCTCCATGGTCTCCATCCCCGAATACGCGCGCGCCGTCATTCCCCGGGGCACCACGGCCGTGGTCGTCGACCCGCACGAAATAGCGAACGTGCTCGGCCCCGCGGGCGTCCAGTACATGCTCGACTCGTCCCGCGACCTGCCTTTGGACGTCTTCGTCATGGTCCCGTCCTGCGTTCCGGCCACCCATTTGGAGACGTCCGGAGCCGCGCTTTCAGCCGCCGATATTTCCTCGTTCTTCGGCAAACCCGGCGTGCTGGGCCTGGCCGAAATGATGAATTTCCC
>JBFZEN010000392.1:0-2589 GCA_041306805.1 bacterium | reverse complement strand
CAACAGGCTCGAGATCAGGGCCATGTTGTTCTTGACGCGGTGCTGCAGTTCGCGCAAGAGCAGGTCCTTTTCGGCCAGCGCCTTCTGGGTGCTCTCTTCCGCCCTTTTTTTCTCGGTAATGTTCTCGACCGTGCCCTCGTAGTATTCGACGGAACCGTCCAGCCCGCGAACCGACTTCGCGCTTTCCCGGACGTAAATGACTTTTCCGTCCAGACGTTTCCATGCCGATTCCAGGCCGCGCACCTCCCCGCCGGCCTCGATGCTTTTTTTAAACTGATCGCGCGGATACGAGGGCTCGAATCCGTTTTTCTCTAGGTTTCGTTTGGCCATCTCCCCGAACGAATGGTAGCCGAGCATACGGACCAGGGCGGTATTCGCCAGTAAAATGCGGCCGTCGGGCGAGGTGCGGTACAGGCCGACGGTGGAATTTTCGAACAGGGTCCGGAAGCGTTCCTCGCTTTCATGAAGGGCGGCCTCGGCATTTTTACGGTCCGAAATGTCGCGTGCGATGCCCAGAACGGCGCGGGATCTTCCCTTCGCGTCCCTCAGGGGAACGAGCCAGGTGCCCAGCCACAGATCCATATCGGGAAACCGGAACCGGTTTTCACTGTACGACGGATTGCCCGTTTTTAAAACCGTACCGATAAACTTGTGCTGGTGCCTGAAATTGTCGGGAGGGAACAGGGTCCCGATGGACTGGCCGATCAGGGAATCGGCCGGCCGGCCGAAATGGCTGGCACCGAACGTGTTGACGTATTCCACCTTTTCGTCGCGGCCGACGATGAAAATCATGTCATGGGCGGCTTCGGCCAGCGTCCGGTAGCGTTCCTCGCTTTCCTTCAGCATCCGGCTGGCTTCATGCAGAGAGAAGGCCATTTCGATGGTGGCCAGAAGGAAAACCTCGTTGCCGGGAACCTTGTCGATGATGCCGTATTTTGAAACGGATTTGGTCTTGTTGATGGTGGATTCGTCGCTGTGGCAGGAATGAAACACCACCGGAACGTCGCAGATCCGGTAAACACGCCTGGCGGTTTCCGTTCCGTCCATCCTGCCGCGCCCCAGGTCGATGTCCATGAGGATGAGATCCGGATGGAATCCCTCCTCCAGCATTTGGATGGCTTTTTCGCCCGAACCGGTCAGCGCGGTGGCATATCCCCTGGTTTCAAGGAACGATGCAAGCTGGTGCGCGATGAGCACTTCATCGTCGACGATGAGAATACGCTTTTTTGTCATGAACGTCCCGGGCCGGTTCTTTTGAAAAAAAGTTACGGAGAATCGAATTCGTTGTCAAGGGGTATTTCACCGGCCGGGGCGCCCTGAAGTCAGGCGGCCCGGGTCATTTCTTCGTCGATCCGGACGGTTTCGCGGTAGTCAATTGAAATGGCCACGCCCCGCTTGGGTTTCATCAGATCCATGACCTTGAGAAATGTGGCGTTCTTTTTCTTCCACAAACGGTTGAGATTGCGCGCGTAGACGGCCAGGCTCAAATCCATCCACGCGAACGAAAAGGCCCGCCGCACCACTTCCATGAGCGAATAGAATTTGGAATGGCTGAACATCTGCGCCCGCTGCAGCTCGAAAAGCGACAGCCGCCTCGGCCTGAAAACGGCATGGTGCGCGTCGTACAGCGACCAGTCGCGGAACTGGATCCGGTTCTCGCATTTCAGCTGGTTGAAGAACTCGGACCCGGGAAGCGGCGTGAGAATCATGAATTGAGTCGACGACAATCTGGCCTTCTTGGCGAACCGGACCGTGGCCTTGACCGTGCGCCAGTCGTCATCGTCGAATCCGTACACGAACATGCCGTGCAGGTGAATGCGGTACGAATGGAGAATCTTGATCGCCCTGATCATCTCGTCCACGGTCTGCTGCTTCTTCATTCGAACGAGGCTTTCGGGATTGACAGACTCCATGCCGATGAACAGGGTCTGACAGCCGGCCCGTTTCATGAGTCGGACGAGTTCCTCGTCTCTGGCGACGTCCACACGCACCTGGGTGGACCACTTGAACTTGAACCGTTCTTCGATCATGCGGACGAGAAGCGCCTTGGCCCGCTTCGGATTGGCGGTGAAGTTGTCGTCGTAAAAGAAAATGAAATTGCCCTTGTTGTCGTAGTGCCGCAGTTCCTCGATGACGTTCTCGGCGGACCTGAACCGGTAGGCTTTTCCGAAAATTCCGGTCACGGAACAGAATGAACAGTGGAAGGGGCATCCGCGCGAAGTCTGTACGGGAATGATTCTTTTGCCGCCGACGCGCTGCACGGCTCCCCGCATCAGCGAGAAAAGCGGGTACGGAACGCGGTCCAGGTCGGACTCCGGAGCCCCGAGGGGGTTGTGCACGGTTTTTTCGCCGTCCCTGTACGACAGATTGGGCACGCGGGAAAAGTCTTTCCCGTTTTTCCATGCCATGAGAAAGGCGCGCAGGGCCTGTTCCCCTTCCCCGCGCACCACAAAATCGGCGTGCAGCAGCGCCTCGTCGGTCAGGAAGGTGACGTGCGGCCCCCCCAGTATGACGGGCACGCCCTTTTCCCTCAACCGGTCGGCGATGGCGTAGGCCCGCGGGGCCGTCGACGTGATGGTCGAGATTCCG
>JBFZEN010000391.1:0-12248 GCA_041306805.1 bacterium | reverse complement strand
CATCAGGCTCTCGTTCGATCTCGGGAATGCAGGCCGGTAAGGGGCCGTCTTTCAAGATCAAAACGTCGCATCGATTCCAAATCAAAGAGAAGGAAATTTTATGATGAACATAAAAACCGAAATTCAAAAGGGATGGCTGCTTCTGGCTGTGACGGCGGCTTTTCTGCTGAGCGGTGCTCCGTCCGCCCGGGCGACCATTGGGGTGTCGGGCGAGTTGAAATGGCTGCGCATCGGTTCGCTTCAGACCTATTTTTCCGAACAGGGCGCCGAAACCGAATGCGACGGCGTCAGTGATGTCACCATCGATTTTTCATGGCCCGCCGACTACGGGCTGATTCAGTACACCACGAGGGCCAACGGGTGGTGGATCGGTTGCAAGGACTTCTACGACACCGTGACCAAGGAGACGCAGGCTTACAAGGTCGTGGGTATCGGGCCCAGGCACGACGACGGCCAGTCCAAGGCCGTGTTCTCGCCGCCCATCGCATTCAAGCTGGTCGGGCGGTACGACCACCCGCTCGTTGTCGTCGACAACAAGCTCGCGAGCGTTATCAACACGCAGTACGACATGCTCGACGCGGTGGATGAAAACCTGCCCGCCGACCGGATGTTCATGGTGAAGAACCACACATCGCTGGGCGTCGACGTGACAAAAAGAGTGTACGCTTTCGGGGGCACCAACCACGATAATTACTTCATCTACGAGTTCGTTCTTAAAAACACGGGTGTTGTCGACGACAAGGGAACGACATACGAACAAACGCTGAAGGATTTCTACTTCTGCCTGCACCACCGCTGGGCGCTGTCCGGGGAATCCATTCTGGCATACGCCGAGGGATGGGGCATATGGGAAAGCTGCTGGGGGCGGAACACGATCAACGATGTGATCGGCACCAATCCCGCGGCGCCGGGTTTCGAGTTCAGCGCCTGCCTCGGATGGTACGGCCCCCATTCCGAGCGCTCCGTGCCCGACGACTGGGGCTGTCCTGACGAGAGGGAGACGGGCGTTCTGGCCGCGGCCAAATACATCGGCGCCGTGGCCCTGCACGCCGACAAGTCCCCGCAGGACAAGACGAATGACTCCAAACAGCCATCGACCACCTATTATGCCGATTCGGACCACACGACCATGTACAATTACAACCAGTACGACAAGGTGGCCATGGCCCAGAAATATGAGCTGATGTCGAAGGGGCACGCGGCGAAGACGCAGGCAGAGGAGGTCGGCGACACCAAGGCCGATGCCTGGGGCCCCGGCATAGGCGGAACCCAGAGCGAACAGGGGTTCGGGCCTTACACGCTCAAACCGGGCGACAGCGTGCGCATTGTAATTGCCCAGGGTGTGGCGGGGCTCAGCCGTGAGAAGAACCGGGAAGTCGGAGCCAACTGGCGGAATGCCTGGAAGGGGCTGGCCAGCCCCGTCATGGTCAGGCCAAACGGTTCGACCACGACCGATTTCAACCTGTATAAAAAGGAATGGGTCTGGACGTCCAAGGATTCGCTGATGCAGACGCTGCGCAGCGCCGTGAGCAACTTCAAATCGGGCTACAAGGCGCCGCAACCGCCTCCGCCCCCGGCGATGTTCACCGTCAGCTCGGGCGGCGACCGCATCGCGCTTTCGTGGGCCGACAACGCCATGAGCTGGCCCAAGTTCAACGGATACGTCATCTACCGGTCCGAGGGCAACGTGATGCAGCCGAAGACCGTCTACACCAAGATATTCGAGTGCGGCAAGGCCGACGCCGTAACCAGTTTCGACGACGTGACCGCCGTGCGCGGGTTCGACTATTACTACTACATCCAGAGCAAGGACGACGGCTCGGCGAACGAGGTGCATCCGGGCGCGCCCCTGTACAGCAGCAAGTTCATGACGGTCACGAACGAGAAGGCGCGGCTTCTGCGGTCCGCGGGTACGGTTCTTGAAAACGTGCGCGTGGTTCCCAACCCGTACGACATCCGGGCGAGAAGCCTGCAGTTCGGTCAATATTCGCAGTACGACCGCATCGCCTTCTACGGCCTTCCCCCGAAGTGCAAGCTGCGCATCTACACCGAGAGCGGCGCGCTGATATGGGAAAAGGAACACACCAACGGCGCGGGCGACGAATTGTGGGATTCCATGACTTCGTCGGGGCAGATCATCGTCAGCGGCGTCTACATGCTTTATGTGGAGGTCACCGAGGACACGCCGGACACCTGGGCCAACAAGGACAACGCCATCCTGTACACCAGGGGCGAGACGGTCATCCGCAAGTTCGTGGTCATTCGATAATCAAGGAAGGCAAACATGAAAAAAACGACTGCAGCTATTCTAGCCGGCCTGATGATCGGGACCATGGGCGGTTCCGACGCGGCCGAAAACAAGAAACTGGCCCAAACGGGCTTCGAATTTCTGAGCGTGGCGGCGGACGCCCGGGGGGCGGCCACGGCCTGCGCCCTCACCAGCATCGAGGCGGCGTCCAGTTCGCTGTTTTTCAACCCCGCCGGCATGGCGGTCATGCAGGGCATGGTCGACGTCTCGGCCAGCCAGAACAAATGGATAGGCGGCATGACCCACAACGCCTTCAGCCTCGCCATCAGGCCGATGCAGGGCCGGTGGGGCGTGCTGGGGTTCAGTTTTCAGAACGTCGATTACGGCGATTTTTACGGCACGCAGGTCGACAAAAGCCTCGACATGGGCTACAGGGATACGGGCGTCTTCTCGCCGACGGCCATGGCCGTCGGCGCGGGGTACGCCAAATCGCTGAGCGACCGCTTCAGCGTCGGCGGCCAGGTGCGCTGGGTGAAACAGGATCTCGGCGAGAGCGTGATTCCCAATCCCGCGTCCTCGCTCGACACCACGGCAAGCAAGACGATGACCGTCGGCAACGCGCTTTCGCCGATGGCCTTCGATTTCGGAACACAGTTCAAGACCGGAATCAAGAGCCTGGTGTTCGGCATGTCGATACGCAATTTCTCGAAAGAAATCAAGTTCGTGGACGAGGGTTTCCAGCTTCCGCTGGCTTTCAACCTTGGCATTTCCATGAACGTGATGGATTTCTTCGAGGATGTTCCCCTGGACCAGAGCCTGGTTGTATCGGTCGACGCCGTGCATTTCCGCTCGCATCCGGAACAGCTGAGGGTCGGCCTCGACTACCGTGTGCTCGGCATTCTGTCGCTCAGGGGCGGCTACATGTCGGCCGAGGACGAGAGCGACCTGTCATTCGGCATGGGCGTCTCGTACCATGGGGCGGCTATCGACTATGCGGTCACGCCCTTCGGCGTGTTCGACAAGGTGCAGCGCATGACTGCCCGGTTCTCATTGTAATTCAAACGCCAGGAGACAAGCGATGAACATAAAAACCATACATCGAATCCTGCTGCCGCTGTCGTGCCTGCTGTTGCTTTGCGCGGCAGGCTGCGAGTTCGACGTGCCGACGCCGGCCTATTACCAGGACCAGGGGGCATCGGCCGCGCCGAAAATCACGGGGATGAGCCCCGCCAATTCCGCGCCGGCGGGGGCCAACACCATCACCATCCAGGGCGAGAATTTCTCGACGACGCCCGGAGGCAACAGGGTCTATTTCGGCATCAAGGAACCGGAACTGCTGTCGCAGTCGGCGACGGCACTCGTGGTGCGCAGGCCGAGCGTCACCGGCGAAGTGGCGGTGAAGGTCACCACGGCCGATGCGATTGATATCGCCAAGCTGGACAAGTATACCATCGAAACGGTCGTGGCGTCGCATGCCAGTTTCGTTGAAAACAAGCAGATGATTACCATCGCCATCGACAAGGACGGCAACCTGTACGCGTTCATGTGGGACACGCCCGAAGTTGTCAAGGTCACGCCGGCCGGAGTGAAAACCACGGCCGGAACGCTGAAGCGGACCATCACCGACGCCGTCATGGCCCCCGACGGCATGATTATGACGTTTGCCAACAACCAGACCATCACGAAAATGGACCCCGCCACGGGAACTGAAACGGACTGGACCAAGATGAGCAAACGCGTGTCCTACGGCGATTTCGACGAGAACGGCAACCTGTACACGGCCGGGAGCAAAACGGACCTCTTCACGGTGCTGCCCAATCTGACAAAGACGGCCAGCGGTTTTCACGTGCAATCGACCGTCAAGGACGTGCGCGTTTTCGGCAAGTACGTGTACGTCTACGCCGAAAGGTCCACCGAGCCCGCGAAAGCCATCTGGAAGCATGAAATCAAGGACGCCACGGGCACTTTGGGCGCCATGGAACTGGTTCTCGACTGGGGCACGACAGGAGCCTACGCCCAGTCCGCGGTCAAGGATTTCACCTTCTCGAATGACGGCATCCTGTATGTCGCCACGGACAATGCCAGCCCCATTTTCATGCTGCACCCCGACCAGAAGCAGGACGTGCTCTACAAAAACATCATTCCCTCCACGGCCGAACGCATCATCTGGGGCAACGGGAACTCGATTTACACGCTTCAGGGCGGAACGACGTGGGCCATCCAGATCATCGACGCGGGAGCTCCCGGGGCTCCGTACTATTCGCGGTGATTCAGCATTCGCAGCAGCCCACACTCACAGCCACCGTCCCAAAGGCGGTGGCTGTTTTATTTGCCGCGCCGCGGAGGGATTCACGGGCGTTTACTTCGGCATGTGCGCCACGGGCAACGGCCGGATCAGTTCGACGCCCGCGGATTTCGACTGGTTTGACATATGAAATACGGTAACCTTCTTCAGGAAGGGTACCGTCCTGTTCCCGCCGCGGAAGCAGGCAATGACCAAAGACACGGAGAAAGATCATGAAAAAGGCAGTCCACTTTCTTATTCTGTCGGTGGCGGCCGTTGTGATGCCGGAAAACCGGATCTGCCGCGCGCAAAGCACGGTCACCGCCAGCATCAATCCCGGCGAAACGCACCAGACCATGGAGGGGTTCGGGGCCTCCCTCTACTATTATTCGAACTGGCTCGTTGCCCATCCGAAGAAGGAAGACATCTATAACGATATTTTCGACGGGTTGGGGCTGGACATTCTCAGGCTGGGCAACACATACGGCTACGGATCGTCGAACATCGCGGACGCGGCCGAGTTTGTTTCAACGGCAACGTCCGTTTCGGGGCGCCCCGTCATGGTGCTGCTCTCGTCATGGTCGCCCCCGGCCGCCTTGAAAAGCACGGGTTCGACGCAGAACGGCGGAACGCTCGTCAGGAAGAACGGCCAATACGATTACGAGGGCTACGCCCGGTACTGGGCCGACGCGCTCACGGCCTACGCCGCGGCAGGCATCCGGCCCGATTATGTCAGCATTCAGAACGAGCCCGACTGGACCGCGTCCTGGGAGACCTGCGAATTTTCCGGAACGGAAACCGCGGACAGGGCCGGCTACGACAGGGCGCTGGACGCCGTGGTCAAGAAACTGCAGGGAACGGCTTCGCAGCCGAAACTGCTGGCGCCCGAGGCCAAGGGAATCGGCGACGGCCGTTTCGCCGACTACGCGAGGTACTACAACCACGCCCAGGTGTACGGATACGCGCATCATCTGTACAACGGCGGCGACGCGGGAAATCCCGATTCCTTTATCGGCAATATGCAGGCCGTCGCGGCGGCGTATTCCGACAAACCGCGATTTCAGACGGAATACAGCAGTGAGAACGCCGACTGGCTCAACACCGCCTGGCTGATGCACAACTCGCTGGTTTATGAAGAGGTGTCGGCCTATCTGTACTGGGGGCTGATCTGGGGCGGTTTGACAAGCGTCGAGCTGGTGCTGCTGGAAAATCCATGGACGCGAAGCCAGTGGACGACGCCGATGGGGTACGTGCTGACGCAAAGGTACTGGGCTTTCCGGCAGTATTCCAAATTCATCGATCCCGGCTGGAAGCGGGTTACCGCGACCGCCGGCGGCAGTCAGGTCAAGGTCTCCGCTTTCATCAATCCAAACGCCGATTCCCTAACCGTGGTCGTCATCAACAAGGGAGCGGCTGATCTCAAGCTGGCCCTGAAGCTGGGCGATTTCCAGCCCGCAGGCGGCCTGGTGGTGCGCACGTCGGAATCCGAATCGGGGGATGAAAATTTCTACGATGCCTCCGCGGCAATCGTCCTTCCCGCACGGTCCATCACCACCTGGGCCTTCGAGGGGTTCATGGCGTCGGCCGTAGAGAGAAATGAAAGCCCGTCCTTTTTCTCGATGGAACAGAATTTTCCCAATCCGTTCAATCCATCGACGACGATCCGGTTCAGTCTGTCCAAAAAGTTGGAGACGGTGTTGACGGTGTTCGACCTGCGGGGACGAGCCGTCCTGAAGAAACGATTCGGCGCGCTCGATCCGGGCGCTCATGCATTCGTTCTCGACGCAAAAGGCCTTCCGTCCGGAGTGTATTGCTACCGGATTGAAACGGGGGACGGCAACGGCATGACGAAAAAATTCATCGTGGCCAGATAGGGAAAAAAATCACCACGGAAAAAACACGGGACCCGCACGGAACGGCCGTACCCTGGACAGTCAAGCCCCGGATAAGGGCGGGATGGAAATCCCGCCCTTATTTTAAGGTCCATGCTGCCCGGCGTCATGCGGCGTCCATGCCGGGACCGGCGGTCGGGAACCGGGGCCTCCATTCGTCTTCATTCCAGATACCAGGCGAGAAAAACGCTTGACTTTTTGCATAATTCGGCTATTTTTTTATTGCGCCCGATCGCGGGGCATTCCGCACGAATGGAGAAAGGATAAACCGATGAAATTGGAACTCAAGAAAGACTGCCGATACGCGCTGGTGGTTCCGTCGAGCATGGGCGTGCGCATCACACCTGCAAACGGCCAGCCCGTGCACTGCAGCAGCACATTCACGATGCTGGCCACGAGCGCCGAAACCAACGTCGCGAGCATTCCGGCCTTTCTGGGTCTGCCGGTGAAGGTCCTGACGACTTTCGTCAAGGGCAGCCCGATCGCGCGACTGATCAGGGACGATCTCGCGAGGCGGCACATGGACTATGAGGGCAAAGACGTCGAACAGGGAGGCCCCTGGGGATACAGGCACCAGTTCAACATCGCGGACAGCGGCTACGGCTCGCGCGGGCCCCGCGTGCAGAACGACCGCTCGGGCGAGGTGGGCCGCACGCTCAACGTCAGGGACTTCGATCTGGACCGCCTCTTCGGAAAGGATGGCGTGCAGATTCTCCACCTTTCCGGCCTGATCGGGGCGCTTTCACCCGAAACGGGCCAATTTTGCCTCGAGCTGGCCAGGTCCGCCAAGAAGCACGGCACGCGCATTTCCTTCGATCTGAATTACCGGGCCTCGTTCTGGAAAGACCGCCAGAAGGAGCTCAAAGACACCTTCGGCCAGATCGCCGGCGCGGCCGACATTCTTGTCGGGAACGAGGAAGATTTCCAGCTCGCGCTGGGCATCGAGGGGCCCGAGGCGGGAGGCAAGGGGCTGGCCGGCAAGATCGAAAGCTTCAAGGAAATGATCAACCGGGTGAAAAAGGCCTATCCGGCCGCGTCCGTTTTCGCCACCACGCTGCGCGAAGTGATAAACGTCAACCTGCACAGGTGGGGCGCCATCATGGCGGCGGGGGACGCCTGGCACCAGGTCGAGCCCAGGGAAATCACCGTGCTCGACCGTATCGGGGGAGGAGACGCCTTCGTCGGAGGGCTTCTTCACGCGATTCTGAAAGGGTGGGAACCCGAGAAATGGGTCCAGTTCGGATGGGCGAGCGGAGCCCTGGCCACGACCATGCTCACCGACTACGCGCAGCCCGCGGACGAGGAGGAAATCTGGAGCATATGGCAGGGCAACGCGCGCGTCAGACGGTGAGAAATCACCAAGGGAAAAATCGGACAGACACGGAACCGGAATAACGGCAATACCGTTTGATCCGTGTGTTTCCGCGGCATTTTTACGGAGAACCGAAAAATAAAAAGGCGTCCGATTGATTCAACCGGACGCCTTTATCATTTTACTGAACGGATGCGGAGATGTTACTTCGCGGCCGCTTTGTTTTTCATGAACGACGCGATGAAGCCGATCACGGAAACGGCGATGTTGATGAGGCTGCCGCCCGTGCCGTTGTTCATCTGCAGGGCCGACAGCGGATTGTTCTGTCCGAGCAGGCCGAGAAGGCCGACCAGACCGTTCAAACCGCTGATGGTGGGGAGACCCACCTTCAGCTGGGACGCTGTTCCCTTCAGGCCCAGAAAACCCAACACCGCGCCTGAAACCAGGTTGAAAATGTCGCCGCCCTGGGCGGTTCCGATCGCCTGGCTCACGCCCCCGGACGCCGTACCCAGAAGGCCCGCCACGCCCTGAACCAATCCGATGATCTTTGTCAGGTTCTTTCCCATCCTACGTCTCCTTCTCTGGTTTGTAATGAATGGCTGCAGCGCGTGCTGAAAACGCGCTCACGGATCCGCAAGCGAAGAAACGGTTCAGGATTTCGGAATGCGCAGCTGCTGGCCCGGATAGATCAGGTCCGGATTCTTGATCACTTCCTTGTTGGCTTCGAAAATTTTCGGCCATTTGCCGGCGTCGCCCATGAGGGCTTTTGCGATTTTCGAAAGGGAATCGCCGCTTTTAACCGTATAGAACACGGTCGATTCTTCCTTGGCCGGAGAGGTCATCTTGTCGTTCACCTGTTTAACCCCGTTGACGTTGCCGGCCAGAAGCACGGCCTTTTCGCGCGTGGCGTAGGTGTCGCACGAGCCGGTCAGGGTCACCATACCATCCTTGAATTCGGCCTTCAGGTTCTGAATTTTACCGGCCAAATCCTTGTTCAGCAGGTTTTCTATCGCTTCTTCCTCGCTTTTTCCTTTTCCGAATATCTTCGCCCCCACGTTCCCCAAGAAATCGAACAGTCCCATAGCCTGGTCCTCCTTGCTGTTTAACTTTTTAAACGGATGTCTACTATCAACAAATAATGTAACCATTACGATTTGTTTTTCAAAGTCTTATTTCATGTGATTTTTCGGGAAAATAGGCTCATTTTTTGCTTGTAAATTTTTGTTTTTTATGATAAATTTAAAGTTGTGGTTAAGTGTCTGTATTCAGGAGGAACCTTTTGACCAACCGAAAAAAAACGCTCTGTACGGTGATCGTTTCCGTTTTACTGGCCGGATGCGCCGGTCCCGGAAGCATGTCCATCCGGCAGGCGGCGGAACCGAACCCCAGGGCGGTGGAACTCTTCATGGACGGCGTTCTGTACGACCAGCAGCAGAATTTCGCGGCCGGATTGCTGTCGTACCACGAAGCCCTTCTTTATGACACCACGTCGGCCACCCTGTACCTGGCCATAGGAAGGGATTACCTCCTTCTCGGCCGGGACGAAAGCGCCCAGATCAACCTTGAAAAAGCCGTCATCAAGGATCAAGGCAATGTGGAGGCCCGCAGCCTGCTCGCGAGGTCCTATCTGAACCTGGGGCAATGGTTCAGGGCCGAGAAAACCTACCGCGGCATTCTGGCCATTGACAGCACCGACACCGATGCCTATACCAACCTGGCGTTGCTCCATCTCAAGAGAAACGAGGCCGAAAAGGCCGCGGACATGCTGAAAAAAGTGCTTTCCTTCAGCGAGGAACCCAATATCCAGGTCATGAACCAGCTGGCGAGGATGTACGCCGACCTGAAGCAGTACGATACGGCCGCGGGTTATTACAGATGGATGATAGAACTCGATTCCCGGAACGGTTTCGGATATTTCGGCCTGGGAACGCTGCTCGAATCGAAGGGAGACACGGCCGCTGCCGTGGAGCAGTACCGGCTGGCCCTGGATCTGTCGCCGGACCTGTCGGACGCGCGCGAGCGCATGGCCGACATTCATCTGGCCAGAAAGGAATACGACAAGGCCGTCGCCCTTTACCACGAGGCCGTGCAGAGGGACACCTCGGATATGCCCAGCCTGCTGGCACTGGCCTCGGTATACGAGGAAAGAGGAGACACCACCCGGGCCGAATCGGTTTTCAAGGAGGCAAAGAAGCGTTTTTCAAAAGAAATCCAGCCGCTTCTCGATTTGGGCAATTTCTACATGAACCGTCAGCATTTCCATGAGGCGCTGGGCGAATTCAACTGCGCCGTCGAGGCCGAACCCATGAATTACTGGGGATGGCTTTTCTCGGGAGTCGCCCTCGTGCACATGGACAGTCTGGTTTCGGCCCTGCCGAGACTCGAACACGCACTGTCCCTGATTCCCGACGATCCCATGGGGAATTTTTACATGGGTTCGGCGCTGAACCAGCTCCAACGGCCGGCCGAGGCCGTTTCATACCTTAAAAACGCGATTCGCGCCCGTCCCAACTGGATATCGGCGCTGAACGCGCTGGCCGGAGCCTATGAAAGCATGAAGCAATACGCCCAGGCGGACACGGTGTTCGGCGCCGCCCTGAAGGCGGAACCCGACAACGCGCTCGTTCTGAACAACTGGAGTTACAGCCTCTCGGAAAGAAACCAGAGGCTCGATGAGGCTTTCGGCATGGCCCAGAAAGCGCTCGAAAAGGAACCGGGAAACGGCGCCTATCTCGATACCATGGGCTGGGTCTATTTCAAGATGGGCGATTATGAAAAGGCCAGGGAGTTCATCGAACGGGCCCTTCAAACCCGGGGCGCCAGCGCCGAAATTTCCGACCACCTGGGCGACGTGTATTCCCGGCTGGGCAGGCCGACCCTGGCCCGGCAGCATTGGAAAAAGGCGCTGGAACTCGATCCGGGCAACGCCGCCATCGCGGACAAACTGGGTCAGGACGCGGGAGAAACGCGTTGAAACCGTTCCGCTTTTCCCGGCTCCTGACGGCGGCGCTGGGCCTGTGCGTCTGGCTTGTGTCTTCGCGGTGCGCGGGGCCATCGGCACTTCAGGAATCGTCCGGAAGAACCGATCCCTACGGGACGGATCCCTACGGGACGGATCCCTACGGGACGGATCCCTACGGGACTGATCCCTATTCCCTTTTCAGGGAAGTGCGCGAGCATGCGGCGCGCCTCGGCACATTCGAGGGGCGGGCCGTCTGGACGGCCGTATCCGAGGACGGTTCGTTTCGCGGCACCTCGCGCGTCGCGCTGAAATCGCCGGACTCGCTGTGGATGAAGGTGGAAGGCCCATTCGGCATCGACGCAGCCTTTCTATCGTTCACGCCCGGCCGGATTTTGTTCTACAGCCCCATGATGCAGGCGGCCTTTTCAGGCGAACCGGGGAATACGAGGCTGGCCGATGTGATGCCGCTCGGCACGATCGCGATGATTCTCGGCGCATCCTCGCAGGCGGCGGGCCTTCTGGTGCCCGGGGACACCCTGCTCGAAAACCTGACGGCGTTCGCGTCCGGAAAGAAAGGCTACGTTCTCGATTTCGACACGGGCGACAGGATCCGCATTGAGAAAAAAGGGCCGGTGGTGAGCCGGTGGGAGAAACAGGACACGACGGGCGCAGTGACCTGGCTGTGGGAGGCCGAACGTTTCCAGGGCAGGGGCGGGATCCGCCTTCCGCAGATCATCCGCCTGGACATCGCCGGGAGGCGGAGCCTCACCCTGTTTTATGAGACCGTGAAAACGAATTCCGTTTTGCGCAAAGGATGGTGCGATGTTCGAATCCCGGAAAACGTCGAAATCAAACCGCTCTAGGCTTCACTCATCCCGCGCCGGGGAACCGGACCTGTCCGTCGTCGTTCCGCTGTACAACGAGGCCGAGTCGCTCGACGAACTGTACCGCGAGATACGCGCCGCGTGCGTGAAGGAGCGCGTGCGGTTCGAGGTGATTTTCGTGGACGACGGTTCAGACGACGGCTCATTCGAGGCGATCGAGAAACTGCACAAGGCCGACCCCCGCGTCAGGGCCATCCAATTCAGAAGGAATTTCGGGAAGTCCGAGGCTCTCTCGGCGGGCTTCGCCGCCGCGAGGGGCCGTTTCGTGGTCACCATGGACGCCGACCTGCAGGACGACCCCGCCGAAATTCCTGGCCTGCTCAAGAAACTGGGCCAAGGCTGCGATCTGGTGTCGGGGTGGAAGAGAAAGAGGCACGACCCGCTTTACAGCAAAAGGCTGCCGTCGAAATTCTTCAACAAAACGACTTCGCTGCTCACCGGCCTCGACCTCCACGATTTCAACTGCGGCCTGAAGGCGTACCGGAAGGAAGTGGTCAAGACCGTCCACGTGTACGGCGAACTGCACCGGTATATTCCGGCCCTCGCCAAATGGCACGGCTTCAGGGTCGGCGAGGCCGCGGTGAACCACCGCCCCCGAAAATACGGCAGAACCAAGTTCGGCCTTTCCCGCTACCTCACCGGCATGCTCGACCTCATCACCGTCAT
>JBFZEN010000390.1:0-10043 GCA_041306805.1 bacterium | reverse complement strand
CCGCAAAAAGACCAATGCCTCCATCCTTCCTCGCTGAATCTAAAATCCGCATCCCAGGTTACGCACACCCAATCGAGTTCCAATCCTTGAATATCAAATTCCGTGGCAACATCTTCCAGATAATATGAAGAACGCACATCCTGCTTGCCGTCAAGAAACCAGTGGACAGGATCCATGGGTGATTTAACGTCAATGGCATGCGGTTTTAATCGTTCTGCTTGAGAAGAAACAACAATACCGTATCGCTCTGATCCTCTTGCCTGTTTTTTCAACCATTTTTTAGCTTTATGCACATCACGGGTGATCACGATTGGATACTGTCTGTCTATCGTCGATAGAGTATTTCTTACTGTTTCCAACTCAATATCTAGTACTTGTTTTACCAACAATGAGACATTTTCTGCTCGAAAAGAGCGCATTGATACAGACAGGTGCAATTCATTTTTATGAAATACATTAGATTTATCAGAAATATCTTCCAAAATATTCACTGCAGCATATTCGCTGTCAATTAGGCGGGGTGATATGTAAATATGCCAGTTGGGGAAAGAACGAACCAATGATTCGATCCATTCACCAATCCCTGCTTCTCCCGTGTTGATTTCCTGACCACCACCAACAAGGCAGACCACCACAGCCCAGTCTTTATGACGATCTAGGCAGGAAATTAAAAATTCTGGTTCGGATTGGTTGAAATTGGGCAAGTGTTTTTTCCGCTTCATAAAATCAGCGGTTTTCCCCAGATTCCATGCCCTTTGTGCCTCATCAAACAGCGCAACATGCTCAATAGGCGGTTTCATTGAATCAACAAGGCATTCATCTCTGAAATGATGAACATTTTGAATAAACATTTTAACATCGCTCAATGCCTCACCTTTTCTTATCCTGTGCCCTTTTTCCTTTTCCTTTTGTATTTTATCTCTCGCCAGGGCTTCTCGTAGTATTGACACAAGCGGGCCGTTTCCTGAAAGGTAGACACAATATAGATCTTGAGATTTATCAATATGCTTGGTGGCAATATTCAGACCTACCAGTGTTTTCCCGGAACCAGGCACCCCCGTGATAAAACAAATTGATTTATGGGAATATTTTCTTGAATCATATATAATCCTTGAAATGGCGTCAGAGGTTTGACTTAAATTGATTGCGCTAGCATCACTCCTTGAAATATCACTGACTGAATGCCCCCGATAAAGAGCCATTGCCGCTTCAATGATGGTCGGAGTGGGGCAATATCTCCCACTCTCCCACTCTGCGCGATCAATGATTGGACCTTCAGTAAAACTCAATACATCATCAATTGATTTCTTAAATAATTCGACATTGCATTTAATCGGCAAGAACAGATAATCATGCTGAGGAGTAACAGCAACAACAGTGTTTGTCATTTCAGCTTTTGTGGCGACAAGAATCGGAGCGATAAAAGGTTTATGGCTTGTTTCATGGAAGTTTTTTAGATCAAGAGCATAATCAAGAACCTGATCTTGGGCATCGCCTGTGAATATTTTTGAACCAATTTTAAATTCAATAATAAAAATAACTGGTCCAATGAGAAGCAAGATATCAATTCTTTTACCCATTCTTGGGATAGAATATTCAAAATAGATCGCCCCCTTGTATTTTTTTAACACATCTCGTAAAATGGATATTTCTTCGATCCAAACATCACGTTGGTTTTGACCTAAATCGAAATCACTATGACTTGTCAGTATACCGACAATCTCATCTTTGCTCGTGCTTAAAAACCCATCAATCGAATTGGAATAATACTCACGTCTCATAATAAGAACAAAACGAGTTGATAAATCAATGATCCATATTAAATATCAGTGTTCCGATTTTCCCCAGTGCTTAGCACCAAGTACCCAGTACCGATAACCCATTACCCATGACCATTCTTTTATCTCTACGAATAACAAAATCATAATCCATACTTCTTTCTCTTCCTCCACAGCGTGGCCGGATCGATTCCCAGAATAGACGCCGCGTCCTCGTAGTCCTTCGCGTAGGCCAGCACCCTTCCGATGTGCGCCTTCTCCATTTCCTCGAGCGTCAGCACGACGGAGGGCTTTTCGAACGACGCGCGCACCTCCTCGGGAAGGTGCTCGAGTGAGATGGTTTTGTTCTTTGACAACAGCACGGCCCTCTCGATGGCGTGTTCGAGTTCGCGCGCGTTTCCGCTCCACCGGTAGGCGCGAATGGCCTTCATGGCTTCGGGCGAAACCTCGACGGGCATACCGCCCGAAGCCTTCTGGATGAAATGCTCGACCAGAAGCGGAACGTCCTCCGGCCTGGCCCTCAGGGGCAGCGTCTTCAGCCGCACCGCGTTCAGCCGGTAGAAGAGGTCCTCCCTGAACGCGCCCGATTTCAGGGCCTCGTTCAGGTCGCGGTTCGTCGCCGCGATGATCCTCACGTCCACCTTTCGCGTCGCGCTGTCGCCCACGCGCTCGAATTCCCGGCTCTGCAGCACCCGCAGCAGCTTCACCTGCACGCTCGGCGCGACCTCGGCGATCTCGTCCAGGAACACCGTGCCCCCGTCGGCCATTTCGAACCGGCCCTGCCTGTCGCGCACCGCGCCCGTGAACGCCCCCTTCACGTGGCCGAACAGCTCGCTCTCGAGGAGTTCCGCGGGAAGCGCCGCGCAGTTCACCCTCACGAAGGGTTTGTCACGGCGTTCGCTCTGCTCGTGTATGGTCTGCGCGACCAGCTCCTTGCCCGTGCCGCTTTCGCCCTCGATCAGCACCGACAGGGGACTGTCGGCTACTTCCCTGGCCAGCTGCAGCACGTCCATCATCTCCTTGTTCCTCGTGATGAACCGGCCCCGGGCGCGCTCCTCCCCCAGCCGCTGCTTGAGCACCTGGATCTCGCGCGTGAGGCGGTGGTGCTCGAGCGCCTTCTGGGCGAAAATCTGCAATTCCTTGAAGTCGAACGGCTTTTGCAGGTAGTGGTAGGCGCCTTTTTTCACGGCCTCCACCGCGCTGTCGATGGAACCGTGTGCCGTGATGATGACCACCGTGGTGTCGGGCGACACGGCCCGTATGCGCGACAGCATCTCCATGCCGTCCACGGGGGCCATTTTGAGGTCGATGAAAGCCATGTCGTAGACGGTATCGTTCAGCGATTCCAGCGCCTCCAGCGGCTTCGAATAGGGGCGCACTTCAAGGCCGATGGACTCGAGGCAGATGCCGACGGTCTTCAGGATATTCTCCTCGTCGTCGACGACGAGCACGCGGGGATGGTTCGCTGCCATTACCGGCCTCCCGCCCGTTTTATGACGGCGCCTCTACAAGCCCTGCACATGCGCGTCTCCCGGAAATTCGACCTGGTATTTCAAAGGAAGAATCCGCTTCCCGCCGGGCTTCAGCCTGAGCCGCCATTCGATCTGCCCGGCCTGGTCGATGATGACTTCCTTCTCTCCGGGAGCGAGAAGACGGACCGATATTTTTTCGTTCTGGGAAATCGGGAGCTGGTCGAATACCGAAACGGCGATCTCGTTCCTGCGGTTGTTGACGACCCTGATTTCGTATTCGTCCGTCACCCTTTTCTTGCCGCCCAGAATGCCCTTCCCCTCGGTGAAACGGTTGATGAATTTCCGCTCGGCCTGCACGGCATCGTCACTGCCCAGCGCAAGCTTCATCGTGTCCGAGGGGGCCACGGTTTGTATTCGCGTCTTGTTGATGAAATCGCCGTCCAGAAAAACGCTGACTTCCCCCGCCAGAAAAGGCGCGTCCGTTTTGTTGACCGCCCTGCCCCTCACGAAAGTCTTTTCCTGTGCCTTCGGCACCGATGTATATTCAAATGCGCATGTCAGCTGCTGCATGGAAATCGTGATCTTGTGGTAATCCTTCGCACTGGGAATGTCGTTGCGCGCGGGCACGGCGAACACGGTCGAAAGGAAATTCGTTTCGACCTCAGCCTGCGGGAATTCAAGAGGGCGTTTTTTATCCTCCATGACGCCGTCCGGTTCGGAGCCGGCCGTCGCCTGCATCATGGGCGCCGGAGCCGTTTCCTCCATCCTTCTGGAGGCCTTCTCCGGCCTGGGCCGGGCAAAATCCAGATACCATGGACTCAATTCCGGAATCGTCCCGTGCTCCATCGGCTGCGCGGTGGACAGGCTCAGCCGGACGCCCTTCCAATCCTCCCCCGTGTTCTGGCCCACCATCGCGCCGAAGGTCCAGTCCATTTTTCCGTCGGCCGAATTCACGCGCGCGTCGTAGACGGGGTGCCACGACGCTCCGGGAATGAGGTATGACGCCGTCAGCGAAAGCCTTCCCGCCTTTTCGATTTCGGCCGTGGCGGTGATTTTTTTACGGCTCGTCGCGTCGCCCCGGGCGGAGCGCCTTTCCTGCATTTCCTTCTCCAGCGCCTCGCGCTTTTTTGTCATGCCGTCGAGTTTTTTCTGTGCGTTCCTCATGTCCGCGTAAATGGAGGTCAGCTGCGAATCGAAAAACGACAGCGCGTTTTTCCATTCCTGGACGGACGCGCCCGCAACGGCCAGTTTCCGGTTGATTTCCTTAGGATATTCCATGCGTATCGATTCGATGAAGGCTTTCTGCGTTTCCAAAACCGATTTCTTGTCGTTCACGGCCTTGATCTCGAAGGCCAGGCTGTCGAGTTTCGCCTGCAGCAGGCGTATTTCTTTTTCCTGGATTTCCGCCGAGTACGCGGTTTCGACTTGGACGTCGAGTATTTTCACGCCGGCCGTTCCTTCGCCCGACAGCCTCACGGATTCATCCAGAAGGCCGGGCGTCAACCCGTCCATCACCAGCCGGACTGTGCCGGCCTCCAGCCGCAACTCGGCCTGCCGCGTCACCATGGCCCGCGACTGGAATACCGTGGCCGAAACCACTTTGGAATCGACGGGAATGCTCTGCTGGGCGGCCAGGCGGACGACCGCCGCCGCGGCGACAAATAAAAAAATAACTAAATGAATATGTCTTTTCATGGGATTCCCTTCCTGAAATATGATGAATATAAAGATTGTTTTATTCTAATTTCTTTTTTGAAGGTACAACATTATACAATGGCCGATTGTCCCTTACCATATTCATAGTCTTCGCCGTAACCTTCTCAAAAAGAAGTTGGGTATTTGAAAACAGATCATTATTCTCTGCTTTTAGATATCGTGCTGTCATACGGCAATATTCGGGATCAATCTCAATCCCGATGCTGTTGCGTCCAGATCTTAAAGCTGCGACCATGCTTGTGCCAGATCCGCAAAATGGATCAAGTACTGTATCACCGATAAAAGAGAACATTCTAATCAAACGTGTCGCCAGCCTTAGGGGATAAGGAGCCGGATGCTCTTTTGTAGATGCTCCGGATATATTCCATATTTGTTGAAACCATCTATTAAAATCTTCTTTCTTTATCCTGCTGGAATCCCTCTGGGCATTTGTCGGATTTCTGTATCCACCCGGTTTACGTTGCATTAGGATAAATTCGATATCATTTTTTATAATTGCATTTGGTTCATAGGGTTTACCAAGAAACTTTGATCCATTGGATACTTCATATGAAGCATTTGCGATCTTATGCCAGATGATGGGATTCAAGTTGTCAAATCCGATTCTTCGACATATAACACAAATATCTGCATGAAGCGGGAAAACTAGGTGGCGCCCAAAATTGCGCCTGGCTACGCAGACATCCCCCACAACACAGATGAGTCTACCCCCAGGAACTAGAATGCGATATACATGACGCCAAACCTTTTCTAATTCATTCAGAAAATCTTCATAGTCTTTGATATGACCCAATTGATTTGGATTTTCATTGTATTTCTTCAGATTCCAATAAGGCGGTGATGTAATCACAAGGTGGATAGATTCGTCATCTAAAAAGGAAAGATCACGAGAATCTCCATTAATTAACCGATGACTTGTGGTTAAAATTGATCTCATGTGGACATACCCAAATGTGCAATAAGAATTTTAGCAAAACGTTCAACCGACACATCATCTGCAGGCGTTTTAAAATTGCCATGAATTCCTGTTTTTGAGTTGGAAGTAATAAATGTTGAAGCCGTGTAGTGGCGTTCGAGCACCAATTTGCGGCAAAACAATTCATATCTTTTTTGGTATGATGCCCCAACAAATTCAGGGAATACTTTAAAATGATGTTCCTGCACCTTGACAGGTTTATTTGATGCGTCACAATCTTCCAACATAAAGAAATAACCTAGAAAAGGATAAGGACTCGGGAGAAACGCCTGTTCTCTAAAAGCTGTCCAAAGATCAATAGCACTTCCCATGGCTTCTTCGGTTCGGTTGTTGAAATTGTTGCCAAATGACGGACCCACTTGGGATTTTGCTTCTATTGCGGCAAGTAATACATGATCACGGATAACGAGAAGATCCCATTCCTTTGTCGGTCTGAAAAAACCGGGCAATTCAATTGCCCTCTTTCTAAAAATAAATCGTTGGGGTATTCCGGTTCGAGTGATAAGTTCAGTGAACAAATCAATGAATCCATCCATTTGAGCACCACCCGTCACGTCACTACGTAAACCCTGATCAACCTTGCCACTCTCTTTCTGTTTTTCATGCTGTGATAAACGAGTACCCCAATACCGGGAGACAGCTTTCTCTGTAAGGCGAGTCAAGTCTTTTAGGATTTCATTTTTCATGAGATTGATTTATCTCCACTCCTTTGGACCGGAAGCGTGAACGTGAACACGCTGCCCAGGCCGGGTTCGCTTTCAACGCCGATGGTGCCGCCGTGGGCCTCCACCACCTGCTTGGCGATGGCAAGCCCAAGGCCGACGCTTCCCGGCGTGCTTTCGGTGGGCTCTTTGATCTGAACGAATTTGTCGAAAATGACGGTCAAATCCTTTTTCGGTATGCCCCTTCCCGTGTCCGCGACCTTTGCCGTGATGAATCCTTCGCGCTCATCGGCCGTGATCGTGATGCGACCCCCCTCGGGCGTGTAGCGCAGGGCGTTCGATACGAGGTTGGCCATCACAAACGACAGCTTCTGTGCGTCCCCCCAGATCACGGGCATTCTCTCCGAAAGCCTCAGCTCGAGCTCTATCTTTTTCTCCCTGATGATGAGCTCCATCGGCTTGATCGAGTCGTGCACCACGTCCTTGAATTGCACCAGCTCCAGCTGCAGCGGGTTCTGGCCCGATTCCATCTTTGACAGGTCGAGCAGCTCGCGCACCAGCTTGATCAGCCGCTGCGTGTCCTTTTTCGAGGCCTCGATCAGTTCCGCCTGCTTTTCATTGACTGTTCCGACCACCTGCTGTCTCAGGATGTCGAGCGTCATGTTCATCGACGTCAGCGGGGTGCGAAATTCGTGCGACACCGTGGCGATGAAATCGGATTTCATCCTGTCGAGGTTCTTGTAGCGCGTGACGTCCTGGAACACCGTCACCAGCCAGCCGAAACCGCTCTGATCGTCCGAGAGAACGGTCTGATGCGGCCTGAAATAGAGTTTTTCACCGCCGCGTTCGAACAGCACCAGGTAGTCGGACCGCGATATCTCCTCGCGCCGCTTGGCGTTCGCCGACAGCACTTCGGCGACGGCTTCATGGTGCACCACATGACGCACCGGTTTCGACTGCCAGGACTGGCCGTACAGCCCGAGCATGGCCACGGCGGCCTGGTTCACGAGGGCGATCCGGTTCGCCTCGTCCGTCACGATGACCGGTTCGGACAGGTTTTCGACGATGGCTTCGGCCTTTTTCTTCTCCGCGATGATGTGCTGGATGTTCATCTGTTCGTACGCGCGCAACCGCTCGGTCATCTTGTTGAACTCGGTGTACAGGTCGGCCAGTTCGTCGGACGTATTGAAGTCGATCTTGGGGTAGGGATCCTCGGGCTTGATCTTCTGGAGAATATGCTGCAGCTGCATGGTCGGCTTGATCAGCTTCTGGTTGACCTGGATGTTGTAGCGCACGGCGAGAAAGACGGCCAGAATGGAGATGCTGATGATGGTCAGAATCGCGCTCTTGCTGGCAATGCGCTTGACCTCGAGGCTGGTTTCGCGGATGCGCTGTTGGCTGATTTCGACGAATTGCAGGCACAGGCGCGTGAGTTTCTGGCTGAGTGGAAGGATGTGCCGCACATGGTAGGCCGGCGCCGATGCGCTCTTTTTCTTCGACAGCTCGATGAGCGTGTCGGACAGGGCCAGATAGGTCCTGTAGATCTGGTACACGCTGTCGAGCACCGATTTTTCCTCGGGCAGAACCGCGTTGCCCGTCGCCGTCTGGTGGTAAAAGAAAAAATTGTCGCGGTACATCCGGTAGGTGAAAAAGGTCAGCGAATCGTAGTGCGATATCATCTGCGCCTGGGCGGTTTCCTGGTCGCCCAGCGAAGCCAGCATGTCGGCCGCGGCCCTGACGCTGGGATTGTCTTTCTCGATGATCCGGTCCACCGACTTCCTCAGGCGGAAGTGGTCGTAGGTGGAATACAGGGCAAACCCGATGATGATTACCAGAAGAAAGAGGTATCCCGCGGCGATTTTATAGCCGAGTTTTTTCATCGCGATTCGAGGCGGTCCGTTCGTTTAGAGAAAAAACAGCAGTTCGCCGGCTATTTTGGGTCCGCTGAAGTCGTTCACGCCGCCGAGGGGCTGTTTGAAGCGGACGAAATGGTACTGGAACAGGAGCCCGAATCCCGCCCTGGCCGAGACGGCCAGGTCGACACCGGCCCCGAGATTGACGCCCCAGCCCGAACGCGCCAGCTTGATTGTCTTGCCGAAAGGGGATGTTTCGTTTTCAAATCCGAACACCGCGCTGCCGCCGTACAAAACGAATGCCGAAAACCTGCTGTCGGGAACCAGCGAGTATTTGAAGTCCAGAGAAACCGGGTGCAGAGTCACGGTGTGCACCTCCTCCGTCTCGCGAAGGTCGCGCAGGGACCAGTAAGCCATCGAGATGTTCAGACCGGTCCCGGCCCCGGCGGGCAGAAATATCTGGAATCCGTAGTAAGGCGTGGCTCCCGCCTCGCCGAACCCCGAAAAAACGGGCTCGTCGTTCAGGCTGTGGGGCTGCCAGTTCCCCAGCACGGCGCCCAGGGCGAAGCGGCTTGAAATATCCTTTCCGCAGAATCCGTCCCGGCCCGCGAACAGCACGAGCAGGGTGGCCAGAAAAATCCTGATTGACATTCTCTTCATGGATGATCCGTTATCAAATCATTTGGAGAAAAACCGCCAGGGGCGAAAAGAAAAATAAACCGCAAAGATCGCTTTGGCATTACCCGAAGGACAGGCGCCAACGGCGTCATTCTTTTTTCACTTCGCGTCCTTGGCGGTTAATTATTTCTTTTCCCTCTATGTTCTTCATGCCCGGCAGGTCCTGCGAACGCAGTGAGCAGGATGTGTTCTTTTCCACTACCGGTCCAGATAAAGCGAAGGATCGGCGTCGGGAAACAGCCCGTCCCTTTCCTCGCAGTTTTCGAGAAACTCGATCTCGCCCGGAACGGCTTCTTCTCCCTCGAACAGGATTTCCGTGAGTTGGGCCAGGCGGTTGAAATCCTGGTGGTGTTCGCTGAACCGCAGTTCGGCATAATCCCGGGCCGATACCGTGGAAATGAGAAATTGCCAGTCGGACGCCTGCAGCAGCAGCAGTTCCCTCATGGCCTGCGCGGCCGCCCTTTTTAAAAGCGGCTGGCCGGACGACAGCGCCTTGAGCCCCGCGGCAATGCGCTTCATCCTGATTTCGTCGTCGTAGATGTGCTTCCACGTCCATTCCGTTTCCCGATTCAGCCAGATGTAGTGGTGCTCGCCCTGCCCCCACGACCCCTCGGGCAGCGTCACCACGGTGGCCGGTTCCGCCGCCTCCAGGTCGCCGGACCCGTGGGCGAGCGTCACTTCGGGATCCGACGCCAGATTTCTCAAAACGGCTTTCAAGAAATCGGTGCCTTCGAACCACCAGTGGCCGAACAGCTCAGCGTCGTACGGCGCGGTGATGCCGCCCGTTTTACCCGTCTTGTCCCTGTGTTCCCTGAGCACGGTCTTGATGAGTCCTGAGTAATGCGCCGCATGCGAGGAAATTCTCTCCATCGCGTTTTTCCGGATGTACAGCTGTTTCAGGCCGAGGT
>JBFZEN010000389.1:0-2474 GCA_041306805.1 bacterium | reverse complement strand
AGAGCCGCGAAATCTTCCCCCTTTTTGATTCTTTCCTGAATGGCGGCCATTTTCCGGGCCACACCCCTTTTAAGCGAATCGTTCTTGCCCTGGGTCAGCATCAGAATATGACGGACCGAAGCCACATTCCCCTGTTCATGCGTCTTCTGTATTTCCTCTTCGAACACCTGAATGTCTTTCTCGAAATGCCGGGTCAGAAGCCGGTCGACGGTCAGCTGGATTTTAATATCGCGTTTGATCAGGTCCAGCCCGATTCCGAGTGCGCTCAACTTCTTCTCGAAATCCTCCTTGCTTCCCGCTTCCTTGATGTACTCGTTCACCACGCTATCCACCTGTGCCGGCGCGGCTTCGATTTTGAGCCTGTCCGCTTCACGGAGCAGTATTTTCTTCTCGCTCAGGTTCATCGCCGTCTGTTCCACATAGTACTTGATCTGTTCGGGCGGCATGCCCTTGAATTGATCGGCCCTGGTCCCCGCCGCGGTATGGATCTCCTCAAGCACTTCACCCGTCGTGATTTTGAAGTTTTTTGTTGTAATCAGGACGTTGTTTTTATCAGGATCAATATAAGGCAGTTTTGCGGCCAATTCCTTCGCGAACCTGTAGGCGGCCGTGTCTTTTTTCAGTTTAACCGTTTTACCGCACCCCGACCACATCAATGCCATTAACAGCAACGGCATTAAAAAACGCTTCATTTTCTTCTCCTTCGTGATTAAATTATCGCAGGCAAACGACCACCCGCAAAGCACGGGGTTTGAAGATCAATCAGGAAGATTAAAAACAACCCCGCCGGATATTTTACAAAAAAAAAGGGCCAAATCCAAGACTTTTGTGAAATTGACGGTGGCAAAAGATTTGCAGTAACCATACCGTAAACGGCCTGATTACGCCCGATTGGGCATAGTTCCCGAAGGGACGCCCAAAAACACGACCGAATCCGGTTCCAGGGCGGAAAAAAACACGAAATGGGGAAAAAATTGCCTTTTTCGTCAAAAACGGGAGGAAAATGGCATCATTCAAAATGAAATTACTCCGCAATAAACAATGCGTTTTTTTTGCGGGTTTTATCTCGTTATGCCTGCTCAACCTGCTGCTTCTTCTCCGGATGCTTTCCATCTCGTTGAAAAGCGGGTCGATTCCATGGTTTGCTTTGGCCGGACTGTGCTGTTGTCTCGGCCTGTCGGCCATCTTTCTCTGCCTCTTCTACCGATCCCGTTTGATCCCCCTGAGGCGTCTGTTCACGGAGGCGGGTCGCATCGCGGAAGATGGACTCGTGCTGAAACAGGCCCTGTCACAGCTGTCGAAAGGTGATTTCACGCAGAAGGTGGCGTCGGCTCCCAGGCCGCTGTTGGACACCTCCGATGCCGGCCTGGCTCGGATGAACACGGTGTTGGACGAGGTCAAAGGAGAACTGACCCGGGCGGAAACGGAATTCAACACCATCACGGACGTACCCTGCCAGCGCCTCTTTTATGTGGGTGCAAACCGTTTTTCGGAGGGAGCGCGGTGCGGCGAGATGATGACCCACCTGTTGAACGGCAAGGGGGAAGTGGCCGTCAACATCAGCTCGTACTTGAACGCGGGCCATATCATGCGGCTGAAAGGGTTTAGAAACTATCTCGACAACCACGCTCCCGGCATCAGGATTGTGGACGTGTTCGAATCGAAGGAAAACATCACCCTCACCTACCAGCACGTCGAAAACCTGATACAATCGAATCCGCGATTCAACGGGTATTACCTGACGCAGGGCGCCACACCCTTTGCCGCCGCACAGGCTGTGGTCGATGCGGGGAAGACGGGAAAAGTGGTTATCATCACGCACGACATGAACGAAAATACCGTTTATTATCTAAAACAGGGCATCATTCAGGCCACATTGGGTCAGAATCCCGTTCTGCAGGGATACAACGCCATCATTCATCTGTACAACCACCTGACCACGGGGTGGACACCCACGACGCCGCTGCTGTACACGCCCCTCGACGTGATCACTCCTGAGAATGTCGGTCAATTCTGGGAAAGCAGCGAAGGAGAAATTCAGAGCCATGAAAGCTTCCTGAAAACGGCCAAGGTCATGAAAAAACAGCCGGGTTCGTCTCTGTGGATCGCCGCGGTCGCCAGGGAAAATTCCCCGTTTTGGATACCCGTTAAAAAGGGCGTGATGCAGGCCGCGAACCGGCTCAAACCATACGGTGTGAAAGTCGATTGGATCATCCCCGAGGGCTCGCAAAAGGGAGCGGACATCCAGGCGTCCATTTACGGCCCCGTTCTCGAATCACTGGCGGCCAGAAAAGTCAACGGCATCGCCGTGGTCGCGGCCGACCGCAATCTCAGCCCCTACATCAACCGCATCGTCCAGTCGGGCGTTCCGGTGGTGACGTTGAACGTCGATCCCGAAAGCCTGCGTGGCATGTTGAACATGGTCCACGGACAGTCGTTGAAGGTGAAGGAAGCGAGCCGCAAACTGACCCGGA
>JBFZEN010000388.1:0-7520 GCA_041306805.1 bacterium | reverse complement strand
AGACCGTCCGAAACACCCCTGTACGGATAATTCATGCGTATGCGAAAGCGGTTCTGTCTTTGCCGAAGCAGCAGTCTCCAGTCGCCGCAGAACCTCTTTTCATGCGGACGGGATGGATCATAAAGCAGGCCGGCGTCGGCGATTCGGATTCGACCGTGCATCGCCGGAGTGAATGTATGCAGGGAAACGTGAATCACTCGGACTCAATATTGTATCAACCCTCTGATTTCGTTTTCAATGCACGATCTGTATGGAATGTAAAGTGAATCGACGAGAAAAGACTTTTCAGACTGCGGCCATTTTCCGGAAATGACGGAAAAGAGGGATCGGTGCGTCCGTGAACGGTTTGCGTCGATCAGCAGGCGGGTCCATGGAAATGGATAAACCCGGACGCCTGAAGCGGCGGCCATGAACCGGGCCAGTTCCCAGGCGCCGGCGTCGAATCCGCGGTGGGAAGCCAAAATGCCTTCAGCGCCCTTAAAACGTGCACGGAATCTCCCCGGAAGGCGGTTGCCGGCATGTTCGCATGAAAACACGGTTTTCACGGCGGGTTCAGACAAAAAGCTCCCCCGACTGCAGGCATTCGGACAGCCGGCGGTATACCGGCTTCAGGCGCGAAAGGGAAAAGGACGGGCCAAGGGCGCGGGAAATGCGCCGGGCAAGCGGGCCTTTTTCGAGGATGTGATGCAGGGCGGAGTGAAAACCGGAAGGCATCCGGGTTTGCAGTTTTGAATCAAACAGGTGCCTCCAGAAATCTCCGGCCGTCATGTGTTTCCTGTCCAGAGAGAACAAAGCCAGATAATCGGCATCATCGATTTGCGCCTCGTCTCCTTTCCGGATCGTTTCGATGAGGATTCGGGAAAGGGATTCGGTTGAAAAGGATTTCTGGTCTTTCAGCCGCGACCAGGTCTCTTCCACGATCAGGCGTATCCATTCGACGACGGCGCCGGCCACGGCGATATCGGCTTCCGGGCATTCCTGCATGTCGATGACGCGTATCTCGACGGTATTGCGGTCGAAACGGGCGATGGCTCCTCTCGAATTGAGCCATTCATGCTGAAGCGTCTTGCCGGGATCGTACGGGGCGATGTCGCGGTACAGTTTCTTCAGAAGAAGCCGGTTGTAATCGGATTTCGAGTAGAGCGGCTCGGGAACGAGCATTCCCGAAATGGAGGGCACCTTGTTCTGGTTGTTCCTGATCCATTCGAGACGGGTGTCCATGAAACCGGTCAGGCCGCCGTCCGCGACGGGCGAGCTGGCGGCCAGGGCGGGAAGAAGGGGCAGGACGAGCCGGATCGCCGCATGCAGTCTGGCGAACTCGGAGTCGTTCGCGAAGGGAAGGTTCACGTGCATGCTCTGCACGTTGGACCAGCCGTGCCCGCTGCAGCCGAAAATCCGGTTGAATGCGTCGTACACGGCGTTGTATTCGTGCGGCCAGATGGCCGTCTCTTTCAGGGGATCCATCCAGGGATGCATGGCCGTGGGCATGAGCGCGGCACCGAGGGGATCGAGAATGGCGTTGATGCGGCGCACATCCGTCTGGAATGCCGCAGCCAGGCCGTCCAGGCCGGGCGCCGGGCCGTGTGTTTTCAATTCGATGACGTGCAGCACCAGCTCATTCGACCAGTTCAATGCGCCCATTTCGACTTCAGATTCGAAGCGGCCCGAAGCGGCCTTCAGCACACGGTCGCTGATCGGGCTGACGGAAAGGGAGCCGCGGTCCACGATCATGTATTCGAGTTCGATGCCGTATCCCTGAAAAAGGCGGAGGCGCCGGGATGTCAAGGCCTGTTGTTCCTTTCCTTGGCGCGTTCAATCCGTTTCAGAAAAACCTCCATGAGGCGCAGGTACAGGTCGTCTTTCAGAATAAAATCTTCGGTGCCGGCTTCGATGGTGGGATTGTCATTGATTTCAATGACGGACACATTCCCGTTGATTTCCTTGACATCGACGCCGTACAGCCCGTCGCCGATCAGGTCGGCCGTCTTGAGCGCCGTTTTAATCACCTTCTTCGGGGCGATCTCGACTGGAAGGGTTTCGCTCTGCCCTTCGTAGACCTTGCCTTCCCTGGATCGTTTGATGATCTGCCAGTGTTTGCCCACCATGAAATACTTGCAGACGTACAGGGGTTTGTGGTCGAGAATGCCCACCCGCCAGTCGAACGGGGTGGGCAGAAATTCCTGCGCGATGATGAGCTCCGATTTTTCAAGCATCCGTTCCACCTCGATTTTCAGGGAGGCCTTGTCTTCGACCTTGATGACGCCCTGCGAAAATGAACTGTCGGGTTCCTTCAGGATGCATGGGAGACCCAGCTCGTTGAACACGGACGGGATATTGTCCCGGTGCACGATGATGGTTTTCGGCGTCGGTATCTCGTGATGATCGAGCAATTCAGCCAGGTATACCTTGTTGGTGCAGCGGAGAATGGAAAGCGGATCGTCGATCACGGCCAGGCCTTCGGCCGCGGCCCTTCTGGCAAGCCGGTACGTATAATGGTTGACCGAGGTGGTTTCACGTATGAACAGGGCATCATATTCGAGCAGGCGGCCGGAATCTTCCTTGGTGATCAATTCAGCCCTCATGTCAAGCGCCTCGGCCGCCTTGATGCATTTCTGGATGGCGCGCTCGTCGGAAGGAGGATTCGGTTCATCCGGATTGTACAGAATGGCGATGTCGTATCTCGGCGGCACCCGTTTCGGAATGCTGATGCGCCTTCCCGAAAAATATTCGGACGCGACCTGCATCACGAACGGCAGGTGTTCGGCCGAAATTTCGCTTGCGGAAATGGGATCGATGCTCTGGATCAGCCATTTGTTGTTGTAGACGAAATGAACCCGAAGCAGCGGGGCCGGAAAAAGGTTGAACAGATGCTGGGCCAGGCGGTTGTATTTTTTTGCCACGTTCCTGCCGAAATAGACGCTCAGCGTGAATTTGCGCGTCTGAATGGAGCCGAGGCTTTTCTGTATCAGATCGTCCAGCTCGTCCGAAACGTAACGGATGATGGGCTGTGATTTCATGTCCTGAATGGTCATGACGGTGGGGAGGGGATTGTGGCCCCGGGCCGTGGCGATGAGCGAAACGTAATAGCCGAGGCTTTGATAGCGGTACGACCGGCAGAGGTTGAAGATTTTCGCGCCGCGAAGCTCGCTGTAGGCCGGGTCAAGAAGGTACGATTTGGCCGATACGATTTCCACGCCGGGAATGTGAAGCGGCCATTTGTTCGGATAGGTGACGACGATCAAAATCGGCATATTAAAGGAAAAAACCCTCCTATTTGGGTTCAAGAACCAGCAGGTTGGCGTCGTACGTCAGGATGCCGAGCATGATGGCGCAAACCAGCCTGTCGATGTCCACTTCATATTTCTGGTATGGAGACACGGGATTCGGCCGAAACGGGTCCGCGAGAAGCACGGCGCGTCTTTCCTTATCGTACCCGGACAACACGACGAAATGCCCGGTGGGAACCCCGCGAATGTCGTCGTAGACCAGGGTTTTTCCCCTGAGAAATTCCCTGGAGCAGTTGTACAGATAAGTCGCGCTCAGGCCGGTCAGAATGGGAATGGAACGGTTGAGGTGCCTTCTGATCAATCCCGTGGTCAGATCTTCAAAGCGTATTTCACCCCCCTGTTCCAGAAAATGCAGGTAAGCCTGGACGCTTTCATTTGAAACGGAATCTTTTTTCAACGCGATCTGCAATTCAAGTTTTTCGTAAATGGAAACCTGTTTGTCCTGGAACCAGGTGGGATCGAAAATCTGGAGGTTGTAGGTGAACAGGGTGGCTTTGTAACCCCGGTGCAGGGCATGGTTGGCGAGAAAGACGGCCAGGGTGCCGCCCTCATGGAGCGGTTTGACTTCAGAAATGACCTGTTTCAGCGAAACCGCATCGCCGAAATACCTGTACACACCGTGAAGGCATGTCGGTCCGCATGTGGTGTCGTCGGGTTGTGGAAGTACATCCAGGTAAAGTTTTGATTCCATGTTATATTGAGTTTTTAGTGTGGCTAATAAATTACTCAAAAATAGGAAAAAAGCAACACCTATTTTTCGGAACCGAAGCAAACTGAGGCTTGACTTTTTAATCGTTTTTATGTACTTTAGTCAATATTGTTTATTCCATCATTTTAAATGGTTTAAGGGTTGTTTTGGAAAAGGCGATCTTCGAGCTTCTCAAAAATCTCATCGACCGCCCTTCAGCAACGGGGAACGAGATCGATGTTTCGGATTGGCTGAGCCTGTACCTTGAGAAAACGGGTTTCATCGTTCACCGGCAGCCTGTTGCGGGGGGAAGATACAATATTTTTGCCCGGATCGGCGAACCTGTCCTTGTGTTTACTTCGCATCTGGATACGGTTCCGGGTGATATTCCCTTCTCGGAAGACGGCCGTTTTATCTATGGCCGGGGAGCCTGTGACGCCCAAGGGTGTGTGGCCGCCCAGATCAAGGCGGGGGAGAGCCTCGTATCGGAAGGCATAGGCCCGGTCGGCTTTCTGTTCTTGGTAGGTGAGGAACACGGCAGCGACGGAGCCAGGGCGGCGAACGGCCTTCCGAATTCCTGCCGCTTCCTGATCGGAGGGGAGCCGACAGACAACAAACTGGTCTTTGCATCCAAGGGTGCCTTGCGGTTCACCTTTCGCGCGGATGGCAAGACGGCCCACTCCGCCTATCCCGAAACAGGGGATTCCGCCGTCCTGAAATTGCTTGACTTTTTAAACGCGGTACGCGCCGAGCCCTATCCAACAGACCCGGTTTTGGGAGAGACGACGGTGAATATCGGCGTTCTGTCGGGGGGAACCCGGGCCAATGTGGTTCCGGACAGGGCCGAAGCCGAGGTCATTTTCCGCACCGTAAGTCCCTCATCCGGCGTGAAGGACAAGATCACCCGCCTCTCCCGAAACGGCGTTTCGGCTTCCGTCGCCTTCGAATGCGATCCGTTTTTTTACGGACAGGCCCCCGGATTCGAAACGTCCGTGGTTTCGTACACCACCGATCTGCCGCTGCTCGATCGTTGGGGAGAGGCGTTCCTGATCGGCCCCGGTTCCATTCTCGATGCGCACGGCCCCGATGAGAAGATACTCAAATCGTCCCTGGCGGAAGGCGTGGACCGGTACAGGCGCCTTGCTGCATGGCTCATGAAAAGCACAGGCAACTCCTTGTCTGAATAACGCGAAAGCGATTCCAACATGATCATCATGAAATTCGGAGGGACCTCCCTCAACGACAGCCAGGCCGTGGCGCGCGTCATCCGTATTGTGCGGGACGCCCTGAACAAAAATCCCGTGCTTGTGGTTTCGGCGCTGGGAAAAACCACCAAACAGCTCCTTGAAACGGCCATGGCGGCGGCATCGGGAGACAGGGCGGCCGCCGTCCGCCATCTCGATGCGGTCCGACAATTCCATGACGCTTTGGCCGGACAGGTGGTGCAGGGCTGGCAGCAAACCGGGGGGAAGGTCCGCATCGACGGTTATTTTGAGGACATGAGCAAACTGATAGACGGGCTCTCCATTCTCGGCGAATGCAGCCCCCGGAGCCAGGACAAAATGCTCTCATACGGCGAGCTGATTTCCAGCTCCATGATGCACGAGGCGTTCAGGCAGAACCATATCCCCTCCGTGTGGCTCGATTCACGGAAATGCATTCTGACGGATGAAACCTACACCGATGCGTCGCCCCTGGGAGACGAGACGGATGAAGCCATACGCAAAACCGTGCAGCCCGTTCTGCTCAAAAACCAGGTTCCCCTGCTGCAGGGATACATCGGATCGTCGAAAAAAGGCGCCACCACGACGCTGGGTTTCGAGGGATCCGATTTCAGCGCGGCCCTCGTCGGCGCGGCGCTGGACGTTTCCGAAATCCAGATATGGAAGGACGTTCCCGGCGTCATGACGGCCGATCCCGAACTTCTGCCCGCGGCCCTCACCGTAAAACACGTCACGTTCGAGGAGGCGGGAAGGCTGACCTTTTTCGGCGCCAAGGTGCTGCACCCGAAATCCATCGAGCCGGCGAGAAAAAGAAACATCCCGGTGCGCGTGTGCAACTCAAGAAAACCGGATGCCCCCTCCAGCATCATCACCGGCGTGTCTCCCGCGGGAAAGAACACGGTCAAGTCGATCGCCTACAAAAAACCCCTCGCCCTGTTCCGCGTGCAGTCGAAAATGGTGCTTGCGGCGAACGCTTTTTACACGACCACGCTGGAGGCGTTCACCCGCGAGGGAATTTTGCCTTATGTCTTCGCCACTTCCGAGAACACGGTCATCGTCGCGGCCGCAGCCGACGCGAAGCTCGATCGAATCCAGGAAAAATGCTCGGCCTTCGCCCACATGGACGTCCGCAAGGACAGGGCGGCAGTCACTCTGGTCGGTGAAAACATCCGTGCCGACAAACTTTTTCCACTGAACGTATTGGAACTGCTGAAGGATGAATCATTCGATCTGGCCTCCGTGGGCGTTTCGGGAACCAGCCTGACCGTGGTGCTCGGAGCGGACGCGGTGCAGCGCGTACTGGTCAAGCTGCACGACGCCTTTTTCATGGAATACGATAAAAATATTTTCTGCTGATCGAACCGTGGGCAAACCGCGATCGTTGAAGAGAAAGGATGTGGCGTGAAAATCGCGCTGATCGGAACCGGTAAAATGGGGTGCATGTTCGAGAAGGCCGCCGGGGAAAAAGGGATGACCGTGGCCGAACGTTTCATGGACGTGCGTCCCCTGGTGGCCGACGAGAACACGAAATCGGTCCTGAAAGACGTTTCCGTGCTTGTCGATTTTTCCGTTCCCGACGCCGTGATGGGGAATATCAGGGCCGCCTGCGAATTGGGGAAGGCGCTCGTCGAGGGAACCACGGGCTGGAACCGTTTTTTGGGCGAGGCCGAGGCGCTCGTTCTCAAGTCGAAGATCGGCATGGTGTACGCTTCCAATTTCTCGATCGGCGTCAACCTGTTTTACCGGATGGTCGAAGAAGCGGCGCGGCTGATCGGCCCGTTCCCGCAATACGATGTCTTTATCGAAGAAGCGCATCACAAACACAAAAAGGACGCCCCCTCGGGCACGGCGCTGGTGCTGAAGGAAATCGTCGGCCGGCACCATCCCGGCGCGCAAGTGCCCGTCACCAGCCTTCGGGCCGGGTCCATCCCGGGGATACACACCGTGGGCTTCGATTCGCCGTCAGACACCATACGGTTAGAGCATTCGGCGAGAAACCGGGAAGGACTGGCCGAGGGAGCCGTACTGGCGGCCGAGTGGATTTGCAATAAAAAGGGTTTTTTCAATTTCAGGGACGTTGCCGATCAGATGATACAACGGAGAAAATGAACATGGCACATATCAGGGAATTCCGCGGCTGCGGCACGGCGCTGGTCACTCCGTTCAGGTCCGACGGACAACTGGACGAAAAAACGTTTCTCAAGCTGGTCGATTTGCAGCTCGACGCAGGCATCGACTTTCTCGTTCCCTGCGGTTCCACGGGAGAAAGCGCCACGCTCACAGCCGACGACCCGGCGCGGGTCGTGGAGCTCGTGGTTCAGC
>JBFZEN010000387.1:0-3798 GCA_041306805.1 bacterium | reverse complement strand
GAAATCGTCTTTAAAACCCAGATTCAGATGGAAAGCCAGCCGGAAGTTTTCGAACAGCGAAGGCAGCCCGTGCGCATGTCCCTGGTGCACCAGGAAGCCACGGGAATGGGATTTACGCCTGGAACCGAAACCCAGGCGGAGGGACAAGGCATGCCGCCGGCTGGAAAAGCGCAGCCCATCAGGGTGGAAAAACAGATCGGTCGAAACGAACCTTGTCCGTGCGGCAGCGGGAAAAAGTACAAGCATTGCCATGGAAAGGAGTAACGTAGAATCGTTCTTATGGACAAATCCTTAGTCATCGTCGAATCGAACGCCAAATCAAAGACCATCAACCGGTTTCTCGGGCCGGAGTACGTGGTCAAGGCCTCCATCGGACACATCAAGAACCTGCCCAAGAACCGTCTTGGCGTGGATGTGGAAAACGGATTTGAACCGGAATACATCACCATCCGGGGCAGGGGAAAGATTCTGCAGGAGCTGAAAAAACTGGCAGCCAGTTGCGAATCGGTATTCATCGCGACCGATCCCGACCGCGAAGGCGAAGCCATTGCTTTTCATCTGGCCGAAGAAATCCGCCCGTCCAACGACAAAATCCAGCGCGTGCTGTTTCATGAAATCACGGAAAACGCCGTTCAGGACGCCATTCAGCATCCCAAATCCATCGACCTGGACAAGGTCGAGGCCCAAAAAGCGAGACGGGTCATGGACAGGCTGGTGGGCTATCAGGTCAGCCCGTTTTTATGGAAAACGCTTTACCGGGGTCTTTCAGCCGGACGCGTCCAGACCGTGGCCCTGAGGCTGATTTGCGCCAGGGAAGAAGAGGTGCTGAAATTCGTACCCCAGGAATACTGGACGATAGACGCCAAATTCAAAAGCAAACACCGCGAAGAGGTTCTCTCACGTCTTGTCAAGATCGAAGGTAAAGACGCGGAAATCCAAAACCAGGAAAGCGTTGAGAAACACGTAAGCGTTCTGAAAACGCTTACTTATTCAGTATCCGATTTGAGGACCAAACAGGTCGAACGCAATCCGTATCCTCCCTACACGACAAGCACGCTTCAGCAGGATGCGGCCCGCAGACTGAACATGACCACCAAGCAGGTCATGGCCATTGCCCAGCAGTTGTACGAAGGCGTGGATCTTCCGGAGGGCCGGGTGGGGTTGATCACGTATATGAGAACCGATTCTATCAGACTGGCCAAGAGCGCGGTTGAAGAGGTGCGCCGCATCATAGCCGAATCCTACGGGCTTGAGTATGTTCCGCAGAAACCCCGGGCGTTTAAAAACAAAAAATCGGCCCAGGACGCCCATGAAGCCATCCGCCCGACCTCGGCTACAAGGCCGCCCAACAAATTGGCCAAGTACTTGACACCGGCCCAGAAAAAGCTGTACGAGCTCATTTGGAACCGTTTTCTGGCCAGCCAGATGGCTTCGGCCAAGATCGAACAAACCGTGCTTGAAGTGGCCGGGGGCCCCTATCTGTTCAGGACCACCGGATCGCGGATTCAATTCAAGGGATTCATGCAGGTCTATTCGGTTGAAGAAAAGGAAGATGTAGCGCAATTGCCCGAGCATCTTAATAAAGGCGACGGGGTTACGCTGTCGGGCCTCGATCCCGAACAACATTTTACAAAACCGCCCGCTCGATACAATGAAAGCAGCCTAGTGAAAGAACTGGACGCCCTCAGTATCGGCCGGCCTTCCACCTATGCCCTGATCATCTCAACCCTGCTCGACAGGAAATATGTGGACCGTGAAGCCCGCAGCCTCAAACCGACTGAATTGGGCGTTACCGTCAACAAGATCCTGATTCAGGAATTCCCGGACATTTTCAATGTGGGTTTTACGGCCCAGATGGAAGAGGAGCTCGATCAGATCGAGTCCGGCGACAAACCCATGCTTCTGGTGATGAAAGATTTCTATGATCCTTTCAACCGCGCGGTGACCAATGCCATGGGGAAAAAAGACATCATCCGCGAATCGCTTCAGGAGGAGCAAAAGGAAAAATGCCCCCAGTGCGGCAGGGAACTGGTCATGAAGTGGGGACGGAACGGAAAATTCATCGCCTGCACCGGCTATCCGGACTGCAAATTCACGAAACCCCTGGAAAGCGAGGCGGTTCAAACCAATCAAGTCTGCGACAAATGCGGAGCGCCGATGGTGGTTAAAACCGGGCGTTTCGGGCGGTTTCTGGCCTGTTCCAAATACCCTGAATGCAAGAATACCAAATCATTTTCCACGGGTATCCCGTGTCCCGTCGAAGGATGCGGGGGAGAAATCATTGAAAGAAAAAGCGGCCGTGGCAAACTGTTTTATGGATGTTCCCGCTATCCTGCATGCACTTTTGCTTCATGGTACAAACCTGTCGCCAAGACTTGCACCCAGTGCTCCAGTCCGTACATGGAACAGCGACTGAGCAAAAAGAAGGGCGCTTTTCTTGTATGCCCTAAATGCAAGTCCGAAATTCTTCTGGAAGGCCAGGCGGATCCGGATGGAGAGTCGGAATCGTGAGAAGTGAGCTGGAACTGTTTTTGCAATATCTTTCCAAGGAAAAAAGGTATTCACAGCATACGGTGAAAGCCTATGGATCTGATCTGGAACAATTTCTTGAGTTTGTTGTACAAATCAATAGAAACCATGTGGTTCCACGGGCGGCCGATGTGTCAGAAAACGACATCCGTAATTTCATTGGTAGCGTGATTCAGCATGGCATGACAAAACGAAGCGCCGCAAGAAAACTCGCGTCAATAAAGGCTTTTTTTGCCTACCTGAACAAGGTTGGACAGCTCGGGCATGATCCGACCATCATGCTGGTTTCTCCAAAAATTGAAAAGAAACTACCCCAATTTTTATCGGAAGGCGAAATGGGCCTCGCCTTGGCGTCCATTCGTCCCGATTCCAATCTGGGCGTCCGGGACAAGGCCGTTCTGGAACTGTTTTATGGAACGGGCATGCGGCTTTCCGAGTTGGTCGGTTTGGACCTCGTGGATGTTCAACTTGAGGAGATGACCACCCGCGTGTTCGGCAAGGGAAGGAAAATCCGCATTCTGCCCATAGGAAAATCCGCGCTCGGCGCCATGAAACAGTACCTGGCCAGAAGAAATCTCTTTCATCCGGTTTCGGGCGAACGCGCCGTGTTTTTAAATCAGTCGGGAAGGCGGATTTCCGTACGAGGCATTCAGCTCATCGTCAAGCGATGGCTTGAAATCGCCTCCGAAAAGAAAAACCTCAGTCCCCACGTTTTGCGGCATACGTTCGCCACCCACCTGCTGGACCGCGGGGCCGACATGGAATCGGTTAAAGAGTTGCTTGGGCATGCATCCCTTTCAACGACACAGATGTATACGCATTTGACAACGGATCACCTGCTGCAGGTGTACAAGCAGGCGCACCCCCGTTCGGACCGGGATTCATAGAATCGTGTTCCGTACCAAGAGAAAGGAGTGATCCATGCGGATCAACATCACGGCGAGGCATTTTAAAATGTCTGAAGAGCTGAAGCAGTTCACGGAGGGGGAAGTTTCCCGTCTTCAAAAATATTATGACGGAATCGTCGATGCGGAAGTGATTTTAAGCTGGGAAAAACACGACCGCCTTGCGGAAATCAAGATGTCCGTTTTTGGCACCCTGTTGACCGCCCTGGGCCGTTCTCAAGAAATGAAAAAGTCGATTTACGAGGCGGTTGATAAAATGGAAAGACAGGTTTTAAAATACAAGGGGAAAATCAGGGGGTTCAACCACCAACGCCCCGTTTCGGAATCGTTAAACGAATCGCAAAACTGAGGCCGCTTGTGAACC
>JBFZEN010000386.1:0-12102 GCA_041306805.1 bacterium | reverse complement strand
TGGATACCTGGGTGGACCTGAGTGAAAAAGACATGGTGTTCAAGATACAAATCATGGTAAAAAATGAGGGCGTCGAGCGCATCGTGGTCGGATATCCGCTGACGCTGCGGGGACAGAAGGGTTCGTCCGCCAGGAAGGTGGAGCGTTTCGTGGGAATGCTCTCCAGGGCAGTACCTGTCCCCGTCACGCCGTGGGATGAAAGGCTGTCAAGCGCGCACGCCCACCGCATCATGCATCAAACCGACCAAAAACCCAGCCGCAGGAAGGAACGGGTGGACGTCATGGCCTCCATGCTCATTCTTCAGAATTATCTGGACCATGTCCGTCTCCGGGCCGACCGGCAGGGAGAAAACACGCTTGAACCGTAACGATTGGATTCGGACCGTCGTTGCGGCGGTTCTGCTGACGCTTTCCTTTTCTCCTTTTCCTTTCGGATTTCTGTCTGTATTCGCGCTGGTTCCATTCCTGGGCGTGATAGACGGGAAAAAGCCGTTCGATGCCTTCCGGGCGGGTTACCTGCTCGGGTTTTTGTGGTCCGCATTGACGCTGTATTGGATCGGCTGGCCCACCGTGGGAGGGTTGGTCGGGGCCCTTCTCATTTTGTCGCTCTGGCCGGCCCTGTTCTCGCTTGTGATCGCGGCGGGGATAAGCCGGCACGGTGCGCGGTTCTGGTGGACCGCGCCGTTCGTATGGACGGCCCTTGAGATCGCGGGATCGACCGGCCAGCTGGCCTGTCCGTGGAACGCGATGGGGAACGCCTTCTGCGGAACTGTTTTCATGATCCAATCGGCAGCGATCACGGGTGTGTACGGTATCTCTTTCTGCATCGTCCTTCTCAACGTGCTCTTCCATTTCATGGCGACCCGCCGGTCGGGCAAACTGAGAACATCGCTTCTCGCGTCCGCAGCCGCCGTTCTGCTGGTTTCGCAGGCCGTTTTCGGATGGCACGTTCTTTCAAAACAGCCGGCGGATGGAAAAGGGATCCGTGTCGCGCTCGTCCAGGGAAACGTCGACGCCTATAAAAAATGGACGTATTCGTTCATCGATTCCAATTTCACGATTTACGGCCGGATGACCCTCCAGGCGGCCGCGCACAAGCCCGATTTGATCGTCTGGCCCGAAACAGCGACCCCGTGCTATCTCAGGCATCAATCGGCGCGCTGGCGCTGGATTCAGTCTTTGGTCGACAGTCTGTCGGTGCCCGTTCTGACGGGTACGCCCGATTACGCCTGGACGGACGCGGAACAGATTAAAACATACAATGCCGCGTTTTTGTTTGAACCCCGTTCGCAGGGCGTGCAATATTATTATAAAACCCATCTGGTTCCCCTGTCCGAAAAAGTGCCTTTTTCCGAACGGGCGCCGAAACTGGGCGAATGGATCAATCGCTTGATTCCGGATTCCGGCGAATACAGCGCGGGCGATTCGGCCACGGTGTTTTCGTTTTCCCGCGGTCACGCGGAACGGGCCGCTTTTTCAGTGGCCATCTGTTTCGAATCCATTTTCCCCCGGCTGGTCAGCCGTTTCGTGAACCGGGGCGCCGGATTCATCGTCGTCATCACCAACGACGGATGGTTTGGAAACACATCGGGACCCAGGCAGCATGCGGGCATCGCGGTTCTGCGTGCCGTTGAAAACAGGCGCTGGGTGGCTCGATGCGCCAACACGGGAATTTCGGAATTCATCGATCCCTGCGGACGCGTGGTGCAAAAGACGGCGTGGAACGAAGCGGCCGTTCTGGTCCAGACCGTCACGCCGTCCGGTCGGTTGACTTTTTATACCCGCCATGCCTCGGGCATCTCATCCGTCTTCGCCGCGGCGGGAATTCTGTCGTCCGCCTTCATTCTGATACCCCCATTGCGTTTGAACAGCAGCAGAAAAAAAGGCCGGGGCCTTCCGCATGAAAAAAAGTGAAAAAGGTTTTTACTTTTTCACGGTCGCGCTCGCCGCATGTTTTCTCCTGCTTTTCGAGAGACCGGCGTCTCCGCAGGAAGCGGGATGGGTCGTTCTGGCCTCGGTCAAGGCCAGGCCGGTTTCCATGGGAGGCGCGTTCACCTCCGTGCGGGATGATTTGTCCGCACTCGATTTCAATCCGGCCGCATTCACCCTGGACCGTTCGGGCGATCGACCCGGCCTGCAGGCCTTCGTCAATCCCGCCGGTCCGTGGCTGGCGCTGAAAAACCGCCGCATGACAGGCGATGGAACCGTCCCCCTGGGCCTGTGTCTCAGGGGATTGGGTTTTTCGGCGGGCCGGATCAACGTCGGCCTTCTGCTGGGGGAGGAATCCCTTTCAGACGTTTCAAGGCTGCAAAAGGAAGATCCGTTCGACGGCGCCGGCTATCCCGTTCAGCGGAATGCCTCGTTGGGCGTCTCGTTCGCGCTGTCCCAGCGGGCTTCACTGGGAGCGGCCGGTGAATGGTTCATCAGGGACAAATGGAAAAACGCCGAATTCGGATACAGGTACGGCCTGATTTTACAGCCGAGGGCGAATTTGGCGGTGGGGCTCTTTTACATGGAACTGCCCGACACGGTGAGGAACGGCAGATCGGTTCTCGAAAACCTTTCCGACGGATCGTTGAATGTCGGTGTTTCGATTGAACCATGGCGGTTCATGCGGATTTCGCTGGACATCCGCAATGTGAGCGACGAGGACAAACCGTCTGTCAGGGAACCCCATGCCGGCCTGGAGATCATCCCCTGGAGGCATCTGTCGGTGCGCGGAGGATACGCCCGGTCCACGGACGGAAAACAGGAGACGGTTTCCTGCGGAATCGGACTTTTCGATCTCAACCGGATTTTTTTCTCGGATCGCCATTTTACACGGCCGTTTTTCGGGCTGCAGACCGGATGGGCGCGCCAGAAAAATCCCGCGGGAAGCTCGGATTGGATTTTTCTGACCTGTCTCGTCCGGATCGGGTAAAGGAGTGGCGCGATGGCCAAGACTCAAAAGGCGTTTTTCCTGATCCTCCTCCCATTCCTGTTGAAAGCCCAGACCGGAGCGCGACGCGACAGCCTGACCGCGTCGACGCCTTTCAGCACGATCACGTTCAAGGTGGAGTCCCTGTCCGTCGTCACGAGGCCGATGGGATCCGATTCTCTGGAAAGGAAAGCCGCCGTGACCCTGTCGCTTACGGAAAGATCCGATTCCACCGGGCATGCAATCCGGCTTGAATTTTATAAGAAGGAGAAAATCGACACGATCCGCATGGCGCCGGGGAACGAAACTTCGCCTCATCCCGTTAAAACACGGAGTTGGAAGCGGTGGGTCGAGCCGGTTATCGTTTTTTCAACCCTTTCGAGCATGGTATACCTTTTTTATTCTGTAAGGAGTCAGTGATGAGCTTTTCTTTCCGATCCGCTTCAATTTTTATTTTTCCCATTTTCATGCTCCACCTGCTGGCGGGATGCGGCCGCAACGGCGTCCAGTTCAACGAGTTTCCCCCCGAGGAACAGTTCGCCCAGACCAAGCGCCTGTTCGATAAAAAAGACTATTACAAGGCCAAGATGCAGTTTACGGTTCTGGTGCTGAACCATCCGGGGAGCGGCCTGATGGAGGAGGCCCAATTCTACCTGGCCTAATGCCATTTTAATCTCAAGGAGTACCTCCTGGCGATTGCGGAATACGAAAAACTGATCAAGAGCCTTCCTCAGAGCGCCTACGTGGACGATTCGCGATTCAAGACGGGATTGTGCTATGAGAAGCTTTCCCCGGGATACGGACTGGATCAGGATTACACCATCAAGGCCATCAGCCAGTACCAGCAGTTCATGGACGATTATCCCGAATCCGATTTGCGCGCCGAAGCGGAAAAACACCTTTCGCTGTGCAGGGAAAAACTGGCGAAAAAAGAATACATGACGGGGGAATTGTACAGGAAAATGGGCTATGATTCGTCCGCCGTCATATCGTTTGACGCCGTGCTCGAAAATTACCAGGACACATCGTTTTCAGATGACGCCCTTTTCTGGAAGGCGCGTTGCCTGATGAAATTGAAAAGGGCACCCGATGCCAAACAGGTGTACCAGCTCCTGATCGCGTCCTTTCCCGAAAGTCCCAACGCGCAAAAGGCCGGAAAAATACTGGCGGAAATGGCGGAGTCCGGGAAATGAAAATCGGCCTGTTCGGCGGCTCGTTCGATCCCGTGCATGTCGGGCATCTGATCATTGCCGAAACGGTACGCAGCGATTTCGGCCTCGACCTTGTCCTGTTCATCCCGGCCTGCATTCAGCCGCGCAAGACGCGGAAACCGGTCGCTGATCCCGAATCAAGGTTTCTGATGACACGGATGGCCGTCGAGGGGGTTCAGGGATTCGGCGTTTCGGACGCCGAGATCAAACGGGGCGGGGTTTCGTATACGCTGGACACGCTGGTCGCCATGGACGGAACGGGAATGGATGGGTGCCGGGAACTTTTTCTCATCATGGGAGCCGACAGCCTGCTTGACATGAAACACTGGAAGGAACCGGATGAAATTCTGAAACGGACGCGGCTTCTGATCGCGGCCAGACGGGGATACGACGGTTCCGCCGTGGATCCGCGGTTTCAGGAAAGGGCCAGCTGGGTCGAGACGCCGCTTGTGGACATTTCATCCACCGAAATCCGCCGGCGGATCAAAAATGGATTGTCCATCCGATTCTGGGTGCCCGATGCCGTCGAGCAGTTCATCCGCGAGAGGGGGTTGTATTGCTGATCGTCTCGCTCTGGCATCATATGGGAAGAAAGGCTCTCTTCTTCTTCAGGGAGATTGGCAACCTTTCCATTCTGTTCTTCAAGGTGTTCCAAAGCACGCCCTACCTGCTCAGGCACAGGCATTTGCTGATGGACCAGATGATGATCATCGGCGTACAGTCGCTTCCCCTGATCACGGTCGTGAGCGTTTTTACGGGAGCGGTGTCGAGCTGGCAGGCCTCATACCAGTTCAAAATGATAACCAGTTTTTCAACCGTCGATTTCCTCGGGGCTGGCGTCAGTGCGGCCATTCTCATCGAATTGGCGCCGGTGCTGGGCGGCATCATCATCGCGGGGCGATCGGGGGCGTCGATCGCGGCTGAATTGGGAACCATGAAGGTGACCGAACAGATCGACGCGCTGGAGACCCTGTCCATCGATCCCGTGAAATACCTGGCGGGCCCGAGATTCACGGCGGGATGGATCATGCTGCCGGTGCTTGTCGTGTATTCGGACCTCATATCGCATCTCGGCGCCTACGCCGTGGCCTATCTGCTCCTGGGCATATCCACCTCCAAATTTTTCGGAAGCGTTCAGACGCACTTTTTGATATACAACGTGGCTTCGGGCATCATCAAGGCCGTCATTTTCGGCGGTGGGACGGCCCTCATCGGATGTTCCATCGGATTCCGGACGGAAGGAGGCGCCGAAGGGGTCGGATTTGCGACCATCCGCGCCTTCGTCTATTCGTCGGCCTTCATTCTGATCATGGATTACGTGCTTGCATCGATCCTGTTTTAAAGGTTCGCCATGAATACGGATCGAACATGATAGAAATACGAAACGTTCAAAAAGAATTCAACAAGAAACCGGTTCTGCGGCAGGTCAGCCTCGACATTCCGGACGGCGAGACCATGGTCGTCATCGGCAAGAGCGGATGCGGAAAGACCGTGCTTTTAAAATCGATCATCGGCCTGATCAAACCCGACTCGGGCAAAATCCTGGTGGACGGCAAAGATATCATCCGGATGAAGCCCAGGGACCTGTATGCGGTACGGAAGCATTTCGGCATGCTTTTCCAGGGAGCGGCATTGTTCGATTCCATGACGGTGGAAGAAAACGTCGGGCTGCCGCTGAGGGAGCATACCCTGCTCGATCCGGCCGCCATACGGAAGAAGGTCGAGGAGAAACTGGAACTCGTCGGGCTGACGAACCTGCTGGGAAAGAAGCCGTCCGAATTGTCGGGAGGCATGAAAAAGCGGGTAGGTCTGGCCAGGGCGCTGGCCATGGAGCCCAAGTACATGCTGTACGACGAGCCGACCACGGGGCTCGATCCCATCACCTCCGACACCATCAACCGGCTGATCGTTCAAATGAACAGGAAACTGAACATGACGGCCGTGGCGGTGACCCACGACATGGACAGTGCCTCCGTGATCGGGGACCGGGTTGCCATGCTGCATGAAGGCTCCGTATTTTTCAACGGAACGGCAGACGAATTTTTCAAGTCGAAGATACCCATCGTGCGCCGGTTCCGCGAAGGACGGCTGGAGGAGGAGGAGGAGTGAAAAAGGACCGATCCTCATTCGTCTGCCAGAATTGCGGTTACTCGTCCCCGGGCTGGCTTGGCAAATGCCCTGAATGCGGTTCGTGGAACGCATTTGTCGAGGAGATCACAAAGGCCGTACCCGTCCCCTCGGCCCGGAGCCCCAGAGCCGGACAGAAGCCGCTCGCCGTCAAAGACATTCCCGAAATCTCGGAAAGACGCGTGAAAACGGGAATAGCCGAATTCGACCGCGTGCTCGGAGGGGGATCGGTTCTGGGATCCGTTATTCTGGTTGGGGGAAGCCCCGGCATGGGCAAATCCACCCTGATGCTGCAGGCGGGAGGGGCGCTGGCCTCGTCAGGACGCAAGGTGCTCTACGTCTCGGGGGAGGAGTCTCTGCAACAGGTCAAGATGCGCGCTGAAAGGATGTCGATGCGTTCTTCCGGCCTTCTTCTCGCGTGTGAAACCGATGTGGACGTTGTGGCGCAACTCATGGAATCCGAAAAGCCGGATTGGATGGTGGTGGATTCGGTACAGACCATGATGACGTCTCTCATGGAAGGGCTTCCCGGAAACGTCAGCCAGGTCCGTTATTGCGGCCAGGTTTTAACGAACAAGGCCAAGGAATTGAACGTGCCGCTGCTTCTGGTCGGGCACGTGACAAAAGACGGCACGTTGGCTGGGCCGCGCGTGCTCGAGCACCTGGTGGACGGACTGCTCCTGTTCGAAGGGGATGAACAGCATCAATACCGCATTCTGCGTTCGGTGAAAAACCGTTTCGGCTCGACCAACGAGGTCGGGATGTTCGAAATGACGGACAGCGGGCTGGCCGAAATCGTGAATCCGTCCGAACACCTTCTTGCGCAGAGAAACGACGGGGCTTCGGGAACGGCTGTCACGGTGAGCCTCGAAGGGCTGCGTCCCATCATGGTTGAGGTTCAGGCGCTGGTGACGCCCACCGGATACGGCATTCCGCAGCGCACGGCCACGGGCTTGGACCAGAAACGTCTTGCCATGCTGCTGGCCGTTCTCGAAAAGAGGCTGGGGTTGAGGTTGAATACCCACGACGTTTTCGTCAATGCGGCAGGCGGAATGAGGCTGGTTGAACCCGCGGTGGACCTCGCCGTGGTTTCGGCCGCGGCGTCCAGTTTCAGGGACAAACCGGTTCAATCGGGCGCCGCCATTTTCGGGGAAATCGGTCTGACGGGCGAGGTGCGCGGCGTATCCCAACCCGACCGGCGCGTGGCGGAAGCGGAAAGGCTGGGCTTCAAAAAATGCATTTTGCCGAAGGCCAACCTCAAGAGTGTGGCAAAACGGAATGCCATCTCGCTGGTCGGCGTCGCATCGGTTCGCGAGGCCGTCGATTGCGCGGTCGGGGGCTCCTGATTGGATTTTCTGCTTGAGCATACCGACCCCAAATCAAAGGCACGAGCCGGAGTGCTGAAGACACGGCGCGGCGCGGTGCCGACACCGGTTTTCATGCCCGTCGGAACCCAGGGGACGGTCAAATCCGTTTCGCCGCATGAATTGGCCGACGCGGGTGTCCGCATGATTCTGGGCAACACATACCACCTGTACCTGCGGCCGGGCGACGCCTTGATCCGAAAAGCGGGCGGTCTGCATTCATTCATGGGATGGACTTCGCCCATACTCACCGACAGCGGCGGGTATCAGGTTTTCAGCCTGGCCGAATTGAGAAAGCTCACCGACGAGGGGGTGCGATTTCAGTCGCACCTTGACGGGTCCTATCACTGGTTCACGCCCGAATCGGTGGTCGACATCCAGCGGAATATCGGGGCCGACGTCATGATGGTTCTGGATGAATGCACGCCGTATCCCTGTTCCGAACCCGTGGCCTCCAAGGCCGTCCACCGCACCATCGCCTGGGCGGAACGGTCCGTCCGGCGTTTCGAAGAAACACAGACGGACGCCATGGCCCGGCAGACTGTTTTCGGCATCGTTCAGGGAAGCACCTACTCCAATCTGCGGCGGATGTGCGCTGAAGAACTGATCCGGATCCGATTTGAAGGCTATGCCATCGGCGGGCTGGCTGTGGGCGAGCCCAAATCGGCCCTTCTCGAGATGACGGAGTGCTGCACCGATCTTCTGCCGGGGGACAAACCGAGGTATCTGATGGGCGTGGGCAAACCGGAAGACATCGTGGAGGCGGTGGCGCTCGGGGTGGACATGTTCGACTGCGTCATTCCAACGAGAAACGCAAGAAACGGGACCGTGTACACGCACCATGGAAAATTGATAATCAAGAACCAGGAATACCATGACGATTTCAGCCCCGTCGATCCGGTCTGCCCGTGTTATGCCTGCAGCCATTTTTCAAGGGCGTATATCAGGCATCTCTTCCAGGCCGGGGAAATATTGGGACCCCGGCTGACCACCATACACAATCTCCATTTTTACATGGAATTGATGCGCGAAGCACGGCAAGCCGTGCTCGAAAACCGATTTACAGAGTGGAAAAAAGGATTTTTTGACGTATATTATAATGAAAAAAACGATTCCAACAAAAAAGGAGGTTGACGTGTTGCTCCAATGCATTGTTCTCATGGCTCCGGCGGCGCAGGGCGGAAAATCCCAGGGGAATCCCCTTCTTTCACTTCTGCCGCTTCTGGCCATTCTGTTGGTGATGTATTTTCTGCTGATTCTTCCGCAATCGAAGAGGCAGAAACAGCACAAGGCCATGATGGACAACCTTCAAAAAGGCGACAAGGTTCTGACGGCGGGCGGCATCGTCGGGACGATTGTCGGATTCAAGGAAAAAGACAATTTAATCATCGTCAAGATCGATGACAACGTCAAGGTGGACATGACGCGCAATGCGGTTGCGCAGGTGATCAAAGACACCCCGTAACGGTATGCGCATTGTTTTTATGGGGACTCCGGAATTCGCCGTGCCGAGCCTGAAGGCATTGGCCGGCAGCCGTCATGAAATCACCGCCGTCGTCACTCAGCCCGACCGGCCGAAAGGCAGGGGGCAGGTGGTATCCGTCACACCCGTAAAACGTGAAGCGCAGCGGCTGGGATTGTCTCTCATCCAGCCCCAGAATACGCTCGGCCCCGATTTTCAGGAGCATCTGGCCGCACTGAAGGCCGATTGTTTTCTTGTCGTGGGTTTTACCATTCTTCCCGAAGCCATTTTTTCATCGCCGCCCAGGGGCTCAGTCAACCTGCATGCCTCGCTGCTTCCGCTCTACCGCGGCGCGGCTCCCATTCAGTGGGCCATCATCAACGGGGAGAAGCGAACGGGAGTGACCACCTTTTTCATCCGTAAAAACGTGGATACGGGCGACATCATTCTTCAACATGAAATCGGGATCGGCGAAAAGGAAAATGCGGGCATGCTGCACGACAGGCTTGCGGAAGCAGGCGCCGTCCTTTTATTGAAGACCGCCGATCTCATCGATGGTGGAAAGGCCCCATCCGCGCCGCAGGTGGGAATGACGACGCCGGCGCCAAAAATTCTCCCCGAACACCGGGTGATCCAATGGGAGAAAAACGCCGTCGTGATCATGAATCTGGTCAGGGGTCTTTCGCCGCGTCCCGGGGCGTATACCACCTTGGGAAAAGACCGTTTGAAAATCCTCAGCGCTTCGTTGCTCCCGGACGACGCGCCCGGAGCGCCTCCTCCGGGGACCGTGGTGGAATGCGGACGCAAATCCATGATTGTGCAGACGGGAAAAGGGCGCATCGCCCTGGAGGACGTCCAGCCGGAAAATGGAGGATGCATGAATATCGTCCAGTTTCTATGCGGCCGTTCCGTCAAGGCGGGGTGCAGGATGGGGGAAACGGATCGTCCGAACGGAAGAAATTGAAGCCAATCCGCGCCGGCTCGCCGTTTTTGTTCTCGACAGGGTTTTGCGCGACGAGGCGTTCGCGGATGCGGCGCTTGATTCAGCGCTAAAAAAAAACGGGCTTTCACCGGCGGACCGCGCACTGGCCACCGAGCTGGTGTACGGCACATTGCGCTGGCTGGGCCGCATCGACTGGGCATTCCAGGCTCTGTACAGGGGAAAATTAACAGCGATGCCGGGGAGGATCAGGCGGATCGCCGAAGTGGGGCTTTACCAGATTTTGTTCCTTGACAAGGTTCCATCATACGCCGCAGTCAACGAGGCCGTCGAAGCCGCCAAACAGGCGGGAGGAGACCATTGGGCCGGCGTGGTCAACGCCGTGCTCAGAAACGTCATCCGTCATCCCGAACGGGTCGCGCCGTCCAGGTTCGGTTCCGATCCGGTTTACGACCTTTCGATACGGTCTTCCCATCCGCTCTGGCTGGTCCAAAAATGGGTGGAACGGTTCGGTTTGGAGCGTGCCGCGTCCATCTGTGCGGCCGGCAACGCCGTCCCTGTTCCCGATTTAAGGGTCAACCTGCTGAAAACAGACCGCGATACCCTGAAACAGGCTCTTCTCGATGAGGGAATACCTACCAGGGAATCGCGCTGGCACAGGCAATTTCTTGTCGCAGAGGAATCGGGAGCCGTCATACGCACGGAAAGCTTTACAAAAGGCTGGTTCACGGTACAGGATGAGAGCGCCGGTTTCGTGACCGGTCTGCTGAACCTGGAAAAAGGGGAAATGCTTCTGGACCTCTGCGCGGCCCCGGGGGGAAAAGCAACCGCTTCGGCCGAGCACGCGAAAGATGGAGCCATTGTCGTCGCGATGGACAGGCATGTTCACCGCATTCGAAGAATAGTCGAAAACAGGGATAGGCTGGGGCTGCGAAGCATCCATGCCGTGGCGGGCGACGGAACCCGTCCCCCCGTCCGGCTGGCCGACAAGGTTCTTCTGGATGCTCCGTGTTCGGGAATGGGCATATTGCGGAAGAGGCCGGAAATCAAGTGGATGAGGGGACCCGAAGCCCTGCCCGGCCTGATTGGGCTTCAGAGCGGGCTTCTCGAAGCCGCGGCCGGGCTTCTCAAGCCTGGAGGTCTGCTCGTGTACAGCACATGCACGCTTCTGGAAGAGGAAAACGGAGGAATGGTCTCGGGATTTCTGAACAGGCACAGTGAATTCAAGATTGAACCGGCCAGCCGGGCCGAATTCGGAAACGCGGTTACGGGGGCGGGCTGGATAGAAACATGGCCCGACCTGCATGGAATGGATGGATCGTTTGCGGCAGTCATGAAAAAAACGGGGTGATGCTTTGTTCTACAAAATCAACCGCTGGCTTGAACGCCACCGCACGGCTGTGATCGGGATCAGCATCACGCTGATCATCCTGATCGCATGGATTTTGCTGATGGACTGGATCGTGATGCCGATGTACACGCACCGGGGCCAGGAAAACGAACTGCCGGACGTTACGGAGATGCAGTTTGAGGAAGCCAAGGTGCTGCTCGAATCGAAGGGGTTCCGCCTTGTGAACGACCAGACGAAGCACGACGATCATTACCCGGCCGGAACGGTCATTTACCAGAACCCGGCGCCCTATTCGAAGGTCAAAAAAGGACGCAGAATATACGTGACGGTCAGTTCTGGGGAGACCGCGGTTCAGATGCCGAAGGTGCTCGGCATATCGGAAAGGGACGCCCTTTTTCTCTTGAGCCAGAATGGATTTTCTGTGGGCAAGATCGAGTACCAATTCACGGACTATTATCCCGCGGGAGTCGTTTGCGACCAGAGCATTCCCGAAGGAACGGAAACCGCCCGGAAGTCCACGGCCGACATCACGGTCAGCCGGGGTCCGTTGCCGGACCGGTTCATCGTTCCCAATCTGGTTGGTTTGAACGTCGAAACCGCTAAAAAGAACCTCTGGCATGCCGGTCTGTCCGTCGGCGATGTGTCCTCCGAATTCAACAGGAGGCTGGTCCCGGGAACCGTGATCGAACAAGCGTTGAAAGCCGGCAGCGAAGCATCCCAGGGGTCGGCC
>JBFZEN010000385.1:0-4864 GCA_041306805.1 bacterium | reverse complement strand
CGGATCTTCTCCTTCTGGAACAGGTCGTCGTACCCGTTGAACCAGTGGAAGAAATCGGCGTTGAAACCGCCCTTCACGGCGTCCTTGGGGTTGGACCACTCGGCGATCATGAACGTGCCGGGGTATTCCCTGTCGAGGAATTCCCGCACCGTCCTCCAGTACCTCGAGGTCTCGGTGCCGTCGTCGTTCTTCACCAGCGAACCGGCCATGTCGACGCGGAAACCGTCGGCGCCCAGGTCCAGCCAGAAACGCATGACGTTTTTCATTTCCTCTTTCAACGCCATGACATCGGGATGATCCACGGGCAGCTGCCAGGGCTGGGACGGGTCCGGATGCGCGTACCCGTAATTCAGCGCGGGCTGGTGCCAGAAGAAATTGTTCATGAACATGCCGTCGCGTTCGCAGTACCCCTGCACGAAACCCGCCCGGTATCGATCCATGCCGGGGAACCACGTGGAAGCGGTCCATACGTACCAGTTGGAATACCGGTTGGGTTTGGGATCGCACGAAGCCCTGAACCAGGGATGGTCTATGCTGGTGTAGCTCGGCACGTAGTCGACGATGACGCGCAGGCCCCTTTTGTGGAACTCCTCGAACAGCCGTTTGGCGTCGCTGTTCGTGCCGTACCGCGGGGCGACCTTGTAGAAATCGCTGGCGTCGTAGCCGGCGTCGCGGAAGGGAGACTCGTAGAACGGGTTGAGCCAGACGGCGCCCGCGCCCAGGCTCTTGACGTAGTCGATTTTCCGGATGATGCCCTCGAGGTCGCCGACCCCGTCGCCGTTGGAATCGTAGAATGTCTGCGGATAGATCTGGTAGAACACGGCCTGGTCGGCCCAGGCGGGTCCCGCGGGTTTCTGCGCGCGGCCCGTGACCGTCCATCCTTTGGCCGGGGTGGCGCCCGTCACCTGGTCCGCGCCCGGTGATTTCTCTTTTTCCCCGGGAAAAGACCCCGCGTCCGACTGCTGCCCGAATGCGGGCGTCCCGCTCATCCAGATGCCGAATGCCGCGGCGGCCAGCGCTGATATCGCCTGTTTCTTGTTCATCATCAATGCTCCGGTTATGGTGGATTCGCTCAATGGACGGTCCCTCACCGTGCGCGTGGATCGGATCATTCCTGGTACTTCACCACCAGCGCCTCGACCCGCCTTTTTTCTTCAATGGTGGTGCTGTAGGTGTCGCGGTTGCGGGTGACCTTCCCGTCCTCCGTTTTCTCCGTTGTCCGCGTGTGGTCGTCCGTTTGGGTGACGCCCGTCTGCACGGTTTTGAAGTCGAGAATGACCACCCCGTCCGCACCCTTGTTCCTGGCCTTTTCGAGAATGGCATCGGTGAACTTCTCGGTGCTGTAAATCAGCTCGTCCGCGTCGGCCGTCGCCTCGATGCGGCCCATGATTTTGTATTGCCTCGGAACGTCGGCCTCGGAAAAATACAAATCCACGTGCCGGGTCGGCGGATAGCTGTCACCCAGATAGTGGACGGTTGCGCATTGCATCATGAGCACGGCCGCGCCCAAAAGCGGCAAAACACGTTTCATCCTGAACCTCCGAAAGATAGATTGAATCATGAAATACCGGAACCGGCAATAGACAGCCGTCCCTGCGTACAAAACCTTCCTGGCAAATATGGCATTTTTTATCAGCAGATGCAACTTAAATCAGGATAGGGTCGGTCCCGGCGATACGGAACGTGGTTGCTCCAGCACCGGAGATCTTTTGGGACCTTCAATAACTGAACATACAATAGCTTGGTCCGCCGAAACGGAACGTGGTTGCTCCAGCACCGGAGTTCTTTTGGGACCTTCAATCATCTTCAATCGAATATGATTTTCCCCATGACGGCCTTTGGCCCGCCAATCATCTCATTTTCGATTCACGATTTACGCTTTACGATTTCAATTCAAAACTCGAAATCAACCCCCGCCATCGGCAGAAAAGCAACGGACCAGTGAGGCTTGCCTTTTGAATCATAATAAAGCACGTTTTTTCTGTCATACAGATTCAGAAACAGCAGATAGGGCTCCACGCCGAACCGGTTCCATGACATGGAGTACCTGGCCGAGAGGTCCAGCCTGTGGTACGCGGGAAAACGGAAGGCATTGATATCCGATCTGATGCCGATCAAATAGTCGCCGGCGGAATCGTTGATGAACCCGCTGGAGGGATTGACGCTTTCTCCGGAAAGCCGGACATAATACCCTGATATGAACGTAAAGGGCAGCCCGGTTCCCAGCGTGAACCGGGTTGAAATCTCGAGCCTTTTGACCGGCTTGGCCGATACGTTTAAATTCAAGGTGTGCCGGCGATCGTACCTGGGGGGAAAGACCACGGTATGGGGCTCAGGGTATTGGAAAGGCAATTCCTTGGACGCCATGGCGAGGGAATAGCTTGCCAGCAGCTGCCATGATTCGTTCAACAACTGAATTGAAAAATCGAATCCTTTCGAATCGCCCCCGCCCTGAATGAAAACCGGATCATTCCCGTCAAGCCGTTCCCTGTTGTACTGGGTCAGGTGATCGCATTTTTTCAAATAGGCTTCAGCCGTCACGTTCACGACGCCGGTATTGAAGTTCAAACCGGCGATGAAATGGTCGGACGTGGCGTATTTCAGGTAGGAAGGGGGCGACAGCCAGACGTCGACGGGATTGTACGTGTCGTTCTCGTTGTACAGGGTGATCAGGTTCTGGCTGAAACGACCGCAGCTTCCCTTGACGCTGAAGAAATCGTGGATTTTGTATCGAACGCTCAGGCGCGGCTCGACGAGAAGGGGTTCCGCCGACCGGTAGCCCTGGAACCGGATGCCGTTGTCCAGATCGATTTTTTGAGTGATCTTCAAAAGACCCTGGATATAAAATGACCTGTCGAGGGAAGTCTCGTTGCTGCTCAATCTGGATATCGTCAGATCGGACGACTGATAGGCTGCGTGGATGTCGCGGTATTCCATTCCGGCGATGACCCTGAAACGCTCCAGAGGCTGCCACTGCATTTTCAGGGCGGCGGACAGATCGATCAGTTTGTTCTCCGTGATGTCCCCGACGCCCTGCGAAGGCGGCATGGACGACGAAAACCGGCCCGCGCTGAGGGTGGCGAAAAAAGCGAGATTCCCGCTATGGAGCCTCTTGATATTGGCCGTGATCAGCCGGCTGGTGCTCCTGATGGGGCTGCTGTTTTCCCCCTTTTGAAAAACCACCCTGTCGCTGCTCAAAAAACCAGTGAACGACAGATTCATATTCCCCGGCGGATGAATGTCGTGGTGGACGACCAGGTCGTAGAAATCGGGTTCCAGGCGGTCCCCGCTGCGCCTGGAAAATGCATTGATATTGGAGCGCCGGAACGAACAGAGAAGGCTGCTCCAGTGTTTTTCGTCGGGAAACTCGAAGAGCAATTTGTCGCTGATGGGCGACAGGTCTATTTGTCCCCTGAATTTCTCCCCTCCCTTGCGCGTCTTGATGTCGAGCACGGAAGAAAGCCGTCCGCCGTATTCGGCGGAAAATCCTCCCAGCATCACATCGGCTTTTTCCAGGGCGTCGACGTCGAAACTCGACAGAATACCGGTGAAATGGAACGGATTGTACAAAACGCCGCCGTCCAGCATGACCAGGTTTTGATCGGAATTTCCGCCCCTGATGTACACCTGGCCTTTCGCCTCGCTCGTGGCCGTCACCCCGGGCAGAATCTGGATGGACCGCAGCACGTCGTTTTCGCCGAAACCCGGCTGCAGGTTCAGCTGCCGGGGATTCAATGTGTATGCGCTGATTTGATCCTGATGAACGGCATTGGGATCGGTCTGGGCGACCACGCGGACGGGTTCCATCTGGAGCACATTTTTCTCGAGCAGAACGTTCAGGCCGACTCTCTTTCCCTTCTCCATATTGAGCCTGAATGTCTGCGGCTTGTAGCCGATCATGTGCACCTTCATGAAGACGATTCCCGAGGGGATACGATCGATCTTGAACCGGCCGTTTTTTTCGGATACGCACCCCAAAGACGTGTTTTCAAGAAACACGTTGGCGAACGGCAGCGGCTCGGTGAATTCCCTGTCCGAGATATTCCCGTACACGGTGGAAGCCTGCAGCGCGTCCGCCAACGCAACCGATCCGTTTTGCTGGGGCACGTAGGTCAGCGACACCCTGTCGAGCAGTTTCTGCAGCACGGTTTCGCAGGCCGCGTTTTCCGAAAACGCCGCGATTTGAATCTTCGGATTGATCAAAATGGTGTTTTCTATCCTGATGCCGCCTTTCTTTGAAATCCTGGCCAGGACGTCGGGCAGGGAGACGTTTTTGACGCTGATCTCCAGCCGTTTCTGCATTTTTTGCTCCAGATCGAGTTCGCTTCTCGACTGGCTGAAAGCGGATGCGCACAGAAGAAGGCAACCGGAAACGATTAAACCGCGCCTTGTCATTTCTTTCGTCCTATGTGATGATCAATGGAGCCGCCGGCTCATTGCACCTGAAAATCGACCGGATTGGACCACCGGCTTTGCAGAATGATCCCCGACGGATGGCGGCGCCTGGGGAAAATTCCGGGCAAACCGCCGGCCGGCGGATGATCGACGGCAAAACCGAGCGCTCCCGCCTTGACGCGCAGCGCGCATATTTGGCAGGAATACCTTCTGCCGGGCTGAAACCGCGATGCTCCGATCAATCCGTCGATCAGATCGCTTTCACCGGCAAAAGGAGGCGACAGGCCGGCCTCTTCCGTGACGGCGATGATGGTCTGGTTTAAATCGTCGACGACGAAGACCAGATAGGCATCCGCGCCGTCTACCGCTTCCCATGCCAGAGCGCCCCCGGGGGAAATGGTTTCCCGGTTTTGAGGTTTCACGAGTCGGGGAATCCGGCTTTCAAAACCGTCGGCACTCCCGGATTCCG
>JBFZEN010000384.1:0-8142 GCA_041306805.1 bacterium | reverse complement strand
CAGGCCCACGCGCCCGACCTCATCATTCTCGACATGAAAATGCCCGGCATGAGCGGATACGAGGTGATCGGGCGGCTCAAGGAGCATTTTGAGACCAAGGATATTCCCATTCTGATCATGTCCGGGTACGAGGTGGAAACCGGCGGATTCAATGAATACATCAGCAAAAGGGCCATTTTGACGATCAGCAAACCGGTCGACGGCGATTTGCTGCGTAAAATGGCGTATTATCTGCTATAAACCAGGAGGACACCATGATCAAGATACTTGTGGCCGATGACAATCCCGACATTCTGAAAACACTGGAAGCGCGGCTCAGGGCGAACCAGATGGACGTGGTCACGGCGCCGGACTGCGACCAGGCCATCAAAAAGGCCTATTCAGAAAATCCGGACCTGATCATCATGGACATCCGCATGCCCTCGGTCGGCGGACTCAATGCCTTCGAAAGCCTCAAGATGTTTTCGAGAACGTCGAACATACCGGTGATATTCATCACGGCCTATCCGGGAAAGGAAGTCGAAGAACGCGTCTTCGAACTCGGCGCGGCCGACTTCATTGCCAAACCCTTCGCCACCGAGGAACTGCTCTCAAAGATACAGAAAGCCATGAGCCGGCGTCATCCGAATCCGTCCTGAGCCGGACGGCGGGGGAAATTGCGGTATTTCAGGCCGGCCGGGCGGCATTTGGGCCCGTGCCGCCGGGAGGCGGAAATGTGAATTTTTTGATAAAAACCTTGACAAAAACCAAAAGATTTATTAAGTTGATTTCTGTAATAAATCGGTTTTCACTCTGGATTTATGGTTTTAATGGTTTATTCCTGGGCGGTCACAATTTTACTTCCCATTCCCGGTTGCCAGGCCATACTCGTCCCCATTAATCAATAACCGTAAATAATACTCATACTATTCTGCAGAGAATACTTTTCGTAAAACCGGGTTGTAATTTGTATCTACTCAAATTTAACCCTACTTTTTCACCCAACAGGACTTTTCTCTGGCTTTGAACACCGCGGCGGAGGACCCGAATGGATATTTCCGAACTGAAAAAAATGAAGATTTCACAACTCACCGAGTTGGCGCAGACCATGGACATTCCCGGGTATTCCGGACTGCGCAAACAGGAGCTGATATTCAAGATACTCGAAGTCCAGACCGAGAAGGACGGTAATATCTTTTCGGCCGGCGTGCTTGAAATCCTCCCCGATGGATACGGATTTTTAAGGTCGGCCGACACCAATTACCTGCCCGGACCCGACGACGTATACGTGTCTCCCTCGCAGATCAAGCGCTTCAGCCTGCGCACCGGAGACGTGGTCTCGGGCCAGATCAGGCCGCCCAAGGACAACGAGCGTTTCTTCGCCCTGATCAAGGTCGAGGCCATCAATTACGAGAATCCGGACGAGGCCAAAAACAAGATCCTTTTCGACAACCTCACGCCCCTCTACCCGACCAATAAAATCATGCTCGAATGCGAGGCGAAGGACTACACCACGCGCATCATGGACCTGTTCACCCCCATCGGCATGGGGCAGCGCGGTCTTATCGTGGCCCAGCCGCGCACGGGCAAGACCATCATTCTGCAGAAAATCGCCAACTCCATCACGCGGAACCACCCCGAAATCACACTGATCGTGCTCCTGATCGACGAGCGGCCCGAAGAAGTGACAGACATGGAGCGTTCGGTCAAGGCCGAGGTCATCAGCTCGACCTTCGACGAACCGGCGGAGCGTCACGTGCAGGTGGCCGAAATGGTGCTCGAAAAATCGAAACGCCTGGTCGAGTACGGCCACAACGTGGTGATTCTGCTCGACTCCATCACCCGCCTGGCCCGGGCGCACAACGTGGTCGTCCCCCATTCCGGAAAGATACTGTCGGGCGGCGTCGACTCGAACGCCCTGCAGCGGCCCAAGCGCTTTTTCGGCGCCGCGCGCAACATCGAGGGCGGGGGAAGCCTGACCATCATGGCCACAGCCCTCATCGACACGGGCAGCCGCATGGACGAGGTCATTTTCGAGGAATTCAAGGGCACGGGCAACATGGAGCTCCAGCTCAACCGCCAGCTGTCGGACCGGCGTATCTGGCCGGCCATCGACATCAACAAGTCGGGCACGCGCAAGGAAGAGTTGCTGCTCTCGGAGTTCGAATTGAACCGCATCTGGGTTTTACGCAAACTGCTCAACGAGCTCAACATGACCGAGGCCATGGAATTTCTGATCGGCAAGATGCGGGGCACCAAGAACAACAAGGAATTTCTGGATTCGATGAACACCTAGCCCGTGCACCGTTCTTCGTGCATCGGAATTCGGAAGAAATTGGGTTAATGACCCTTATTCCCGATGTCCGAAGCACGATGCACGGGGCACGTCTTTTTTCTTGCTTTCCCAGGATATTTTTGTTATATTTATTGGTTTTAGGAAATCAGGAGGACATTGCTTTGAAAAAAGAGATCCATCCGGCCTATAAAATGGTCACGGTGAAATGCGCGTGCGGCAACACATTCGAAACGCGTTCCACGGCCAAGGAAATCCACATCGATATCTGCTCGAACTGCCACCCCTTCTTCACCGGCAAGCAGAAGCTGATCGACACGGCCGGCCGCGTGGAAAAGTACATGAAAAAATACAGCCTCGACAAGAACAAGGCCAAGAAAGAGGAAAAAGCCGAATGACGATGATCAAGCGTCGGCTGTTCAAATTCTCAAGTCAACCAAAGCGGAATTTCCCCCAAATTCCGCTTTTTTGCGGAGGCCGGTTTTGGGCCGACGTCCAGTATCTTTTTGACACCATCTTTTCAGGTGTCAGAAAGATACTGGATTTCCCAGGCTTTTGGGCCGACGTCCAGTATCCTTTTGGCGCCGTCTCTTCAGGCGATAAAAGGATGCTGGATTTCCCCCGTCTTTTAGCCGACGTCCGCTTTGGGGATGGCCTTGCCTTGCTGAATCCCGCCCGTATTCTCGAAGCCCTTCGGCTGATGGGCACCCTTCCACTCCCCTGCCTGTCCAGGCCGGCGGACGGCAAGGCGCCCCAGGTCGGCGGCCAGGCAGTCATCGAAGGCGTGATGATGCGTTCTCCCGACCGTGTGGCCGTGGCTGTGCGCAAGCCCGGCGGAATCATCGTGCTCAAGGAGGATGCAATCCGTTCATGGACAAAAAGGAGCAAAATTCTGGGCCTGCCCTTCGTGCGCGGCGGCGTCATTCTCATTGAATCAATGGTGCTCGGCGTCAAGGCCCTGAATTTTTCGAGCGAAATCGCCATGTCGGAGGGATTGGGCCCTTCAGGGCCCAATCCCGGAGATCCTTTAGGATCGGAGGCCGGAGATCCTTTAGGATCGGAGGCCGGAGATCCTTTAGGCCGGGAAATCAAGAAGGCAAAGCCGCAACACGCCAAGAAACCCTCGGCCTGGCTGCTTGGAGGCACGGTCGCCCTGGCTTTCGCCCTGGGGCTGGCCCTGTTTTTTTACCTTCCGCTCAAGCTCACCGAGTGGATGGGCGTGCAAAACGGCATCGCCTTCAACCTGGTCGACGGCGGCCTGCGGCTCGTCATCTTCCTGGTCTATATCGGACTGATCAGCCTGTGGAAGGATATTCACAGGATATTCGAATACCACGGCGCGGAGCACAAATCCATATTCGCCTATGAAAACGACCGCCCCCTGACGGTGGAAGGCGTCAAGCCGTTTTCCACCTTCCATCCGAGGTGCGGCACGAGTTTCCTTCTCGTTGTCATGCTCGTATCGATATGCGTGTTCATCCCGCTCGGCCGGCCGGACGGCGTTTTGGAAAGGCTGGTCCGGTTCATGCTCATCCCGGTCATCGGCGGCGTCTCGTATGAAATCATCAAGCTGGCCGGTACCAAAGCCGGCCGGTCCGTCGCCCGGCTCCTTGTCGAGCCGGGATTGTGGCTCCAGCGCATCACCACCAAGGAACCGGACGACGCCCAGCTCGAGGTGGCCCTGGCCGCGCTCAAGTCGGCTCTGGGCCGGCCGGCCGAAAAGAACATCGAAACCGTCGCGGGCCCCTGATCATGGAAATCCGTCCCCTCATCGAAAAACTGGACAAGGTCGAACTCCGCCTGAAAGAAATCGAAAAGGCGCTCGAAGATCCCGAAACCCTCAGACAGCAGGAAAAATCCATCGCCCTGAACCGGGAATACAAGAGCCTTCTGCCCGTCGTCGAAAAGGCCCGGGAATACAAGAAAACGCTTTCCAAAATGGAGGAGGACGCCGCCCTCGCGGGCGCGTCCCAGGACGCGGAACTCAGGGAAATGGCGAAGGAAGAACTCGCCGAATTGCAGTCTGTTTCCGGGAAAATGGAAGCCGACCTGAAACAGATGCTGGTTCCGAAGGATCCCCAGGACGAAAAAAACGCCATCATCGAGATACGCGCCGGCACCGGCGGCGAGGAAGCCGCCCTGTTCGCCGGCGACCTGTACCGCATGTATTCCAGGTACATCGAAAGGCGCGGACTGAAAAAGGAGCTGCTCAGTTCGAATCCGACGGGCCTGGGGGGGTTCAAGGAAATCATTTTTTCGGTGGCGGGCGACCAGGCATACGGGCGGCTGAAATTTGAAAGCGGCGTGCACCGGGTGCAGCGCGTGCCCCTCACCGAAACCAGCGGGCGCATCCACACGTCGGCTGCCTCGGTGGCCGTGCTGCCCGAGGCCGAGGAAGTGGACCTCGTCATCGATCCGAAGGACATACGCATTGATGTGTACCGTTCTTCGGGCCCGGGCGGCCAGAGCGTCAACACGACCGATTCGGCCGTGCGCGTGACGCACCTGCCCACCAACATGGTCGTGACGTGCCAGGACGAAAAAAGCCAGCATAAGAACAAGGCCAAGGCCCTTAAAGTGCTGCGGGCCAGGCTGTACGACCTCAAGCGGAGCGAGGAAGAAGCCAAACTGGCGGCCAGCCGCCGGTCCATGATAGGATCGGGAGACCGCAGCGAAAAAATCAGAACGTTCAATTTTCCACAGAGCCGGGTCACCGACCACCGCATCAACCTGACGTTGTACCGCCTTCAGGAGATTCTGGCCGGAGACCTGGATGAAATCATGGACAGGCTTCAAACCGCCGAGCGCGACGAGAAGCTGAAAGCCGAAAAATGAGACAAGCCGGCGTCAGGACGGAATTTGAATGTGTGCCCTTCTTCTTTGGTATAATGAGGGGCTTTTTTTTGCATTGACCCGGCCGGTGAGGATGGTCCCGTATCTTGCTGAAATTCCTGTTTTAAGATAGGGAAAACCGGATATCCAGACCTTGAAAAATGGGCCATATAATTACTGACATGCGGATAATATTTTGTTTTAATCACTTTTTCTTGAATAAATATCGAAATCTTGGTATATTTATAACACCAGGAGGCAGATCATGATACACAACACCGTGGCCATCATCATGGCCGGGGGAGCCGGCTCGCGCCTGTATCCCCTCACCAAAACGAGGGCGAAACCGGCCGTTCCCATTGCGGGCAAATTCCGGCTCATCGACATTCCCATCTCAAACTGCCTGAATTCGGACATCCGGAAGATGTTCATTTTGACCCAGTTCAATTCGGAGTCGCTGAACCGCCACCTGTCGCGCACCTATTTCTTCGCCCCGTTCTCGGAGGGATTTGTGCAGATACTGGCGGCCCAGCAAACCATCGCGAACGCCGAATGGTACCAGGGCACGGCCGATTCGGTCAGGAAAAACCTGCAATACTTCATGGGAAAAAGCATTGACTACCATTTAATTCTGGCCGGCGACCACCTGTATTCCATGGATTACCAGAACCTGCTCGAATTCCACGTATTCAGCCAGGCCGACGTCACCGTGGGCGTGCTCCCCGTCAGCCGCGAAAAAACATCTGCATTCGGTATCTTGAAAATGGACAGGGAAAACCGCATCACGGACTTCATCGAAAAGCCGAAGGATGACCAGGCGCTCGAACCGTTCCGGCTGCCGGACGAATTCGCGAAAGAAAGAAAAATGAACCTCGCCGAGACCCCCTTCATCGGGTCCATGGGCATTTACCTGTTCAACCGAAATGTGCTGTCGGAACTCCTGACCGAAACGGACCACGCCGATTTCGGCAAGGGCATCATTCCCCACGCGATCCGGTCGAAACGCGTGTACGGCTATCTCTTCCGCGGATATTGGGAAGACGTGGGAACCATAGGCTCCTTTTACAGGGCCATGATGGATCTGGTGTCGCCCCTGCCGAAATTCAATTTTTACGAGGCGGACAGGCCCATTTACACGCGTCCGCGCTACCTGCCCGGCGCCAAAATCACGGGCTGCCAGGTATGCCGCAGCATCATCAACGAGGGCGCCGTTCTGGAAGAATGCCGCATCGAAGACACCATGATCGGCCTGAGGACTCGCGTCAAGACGGGCGCGAAAATTTCGCGGTCCATCATCATGGGAAGGGACTATTACGAAGCCGAGGAGGACCACGAAACGAACCGCCGGCTCGGGCGGCCCGACGCGGCCATCGGCCGCGACTGCGTGATCGAAAAGGCCATCATCGACAAGAATGCGCGCATCGGCGACGGTGTGCAAATTCTCGACAGAAACCGGGAACGCGATGTCGAAACCGACAATTGGGTGCTGCGCGAAGGCATTGTCATCGTGCCCAAAGACGCCGTAATCCCGCCGGGAACGGTTATCGGATAAAACCAGTTCCGTATTCCGAGTTCGGAGTTCCGAGAAAAACCACGGCAGACCATGATCCTATCACGGCTCTGAACCCGGAACCCTGAACTTGGAACCGGGAACCCTGAACACGAAGCTCGGAACTTTTGCATGCAAACCATCCTCCTTTTAGAAGACGGCAATATTTTTGAAGGCGAAGGATTCGGCGCCGCGGGCACCGTGACCGGCGAGGTCGTGTTCCACACCGGCATGACGGGATACCAGGAAATCTTGACGGATCCCTCGTACAAGGGCCAAATGGTGACCATGACCTACCCCCACATCGGGAACACGGGCGTCAATCCGGACGACAACGAAAGCGCCAAACCGCATGCAGGCGCCCTGATCGTGAGGGAATACAATCGCGTGCCCAGCAATCACCGGAGCAGCGGAACTTTGGACGGGTACATGAAAACGCACGGCGTCATGGGCCTGCATCAAATCGACACGCGCGAGCTCACGCGCCACATCCGCGAGAAGGGATCCATGATGGGAATCCTGTCGTCCGAAGGCATGCCCGTTCCGGAGCTGAAAAAGAGGCTCGACGCCCATCCCAAAATCATCGGACTCGACCTGGTGAAAGAGGTCACGTCGCCGGCTGAAACGATATGGAAAGCCGCGGCCGACCAGGCCTGGTACTACGAAAAATTCGGCCCGCCGACGCGAAAACGCAGCGTGGCGGCCTACGATTTCGGGATCAAGCGCAACATCCTCCGCCTGTTGACGGGCATGGGCATGGAAGTGACCGTGTTTCCCGCATCCGCGCCGGCTGAAGCCGTCATCGGGCGGAATTTCGACGGCGTCTTTCTGTCGAACGGCCCCGGAGATCCCGAAGCCGTCGTGTATGCCGCCGAGGCGGTGAAAAAACTGGCGACATGGAAACCGGTTTTCGGCATCTGCCTGGGCCACCAGATACTGGGCCTGGCCTTCGGCGCGCACACCTACAAGCTGAAGTTCGGCCACCACGGCTCCAACCATCCCGTGAAAAACCCGTCGGGCGACGTGGAGATCACGTCCCAGAACCACAATTTCGCCGTCGAGGCCGGTTCGGCCGAAAAGGCGGGGTTTGAAATCACGCACCTGAATTTGAACGACGGGACGGTGGAGGGGATGCGGCACAGGGACTTGCCGGCATTCTCGGTGCAGTACCATCCCGAGGCCTCGCCGGGACCGCATGACTCATTATACCTGTTCAGGGAATTTATAAAAATGATGGACATGGGTAATCGGTAATGGGTTATGGGTGATTGGAGATTCAATATCAATTTCCAGGATGGTGGAAAATGGCTGGATATGAGGATCTAGAGGTTTGGCAGATCGCCGAGGACCTTGCCGTTAAAAACTATCGCCTTTCGGAATCCAAGCATTTAAACAGGGATCTTGCTCTGAAGGATCAAATCAGGCGTTGTGCCGCAAGTATTCCCTGCAACATTGCGGAAGATGACGAAAGAAATTCAAACCCCGATTC